>JBEAOJ010000220.1:0-8021 GCA_041164985.1 Verrucomicrobiota bacterium
AGCAGGACGGCCACCACTGCCGGGATCCCGAGTTCGGAGGCCAGGAGTCTGACGCCCGCCTCATCCGGTGAGGTGGGGAGGATCCAGCGGCGTTGCATCCGCGGATCCTAGTCTGGAAAAAACTCCGTGGCAATTTCCACGGGGGATTTCATGAGCTTCTCGCTGTTTTCAGTGGGTGAAGACGGGATACACAGGAATAATCAGGAAATCAGGAAAAGAAAGGGAGTATGCGGGTTATCAACCACCGAGGGCATAGCCGTTGCCCATCCATGAATCTGAAAAAAGAGAGGGGCCGAATGGATATCAGGCCATGGTCTTCCAGCCCTTTTCCAAAAGGCTTCGTGACCTCTCCCAAGGAAGCTCCTCAGTTCGTATGTTTAGCTTCCCCTCTTTTCCTGATTTCCTGAGTTCCTGATAAAAAATCCTTGTCTAGTGCTTTTCCAAGAATGCAGGACTCGTGAGTGATAACCAGTTGATCCACCCACTCAAAATAGCGGAGGGGGATTTCATGAGCGCTTCCCATAGACTCGGTCAGAGCTGGCCGCTGGAGTAGGTGAGCGTCGCCAGGCTTGCCGCGATCGCCTCGTCGGATTTCGCGTGGAGTGCCATTGCCTGGGCCAGTGCGCTGCGCGCCGTGAGCACGTCCTGGATCGATGTGCGCCCGAGATTGTAGCTCTCAAAGAGTGCATCGTAAGAGGCCTTGCTGGCCGCCACCAGCTGCTCGGCCGATTCCCTGCGGGCGATCGCCGTCTTGGCGTTGGTGTAGGAGCGCCATACCTCGGCGATCGCGTGATCGCGGGCTTGGATGATCGCGTCGTTGGCGGCACGCCAGGAGGATTCGGCCTGCTTGATCTTGTTCCTGTCGATGCCGCCGTCAAAGGCGGGCCATTCCACGTTCACGGATCCGCCGTAGTTCTGGAACTGGAGGCCGATATCCCGGAACTCGGCACCTTTGAGGGTTGTGTTGAATTGCTGGAAACTCTGGGTGCCCTTGAGTGAAAACTTGGGAAGGGGATTGGCCTTGGCGGAGCGGAGGTTCTGTTCCGCCGCCTGGGCCTGGGCAACCTTGGCCAACAGGTCCGGTTTCTTGGCAAGCGCCGCCTGCACGAAGTGATCGAGGGGTTCCTGGAGGCGTCTCCCCATTTTGGAGAAATCATAGGGTGCCACCCTGAGGCCGCATTCGGGCCGGGCCCCGATCACCTCGATGAGATTGAGGCGGTCCACCTCCCAGTTGGAGCGGGCGTTGATCAGGTCGAAATCGGCCTGGGCCTTGGACTGTTTTGCCTGCAGGAGAACCGGCTCGGTGACCAATCCCTGGTCGTATTTGCCCTGAGTGGCTTCCAGCACCTGATCGGCCGATTTTGCCGAGATCTCGGCCGATTCGATGAGCCTCCGGTCGGTCTCCAGGCTGTAGTAGGCTTTGGTCACCTGGAAGGTGACCTGCTGGTGGGTGGCGTTGAAGGAGAGGTTGGAGGCTGTCTGGGTGCGCTTGGCCGCCTTCGTGTTGGCGATGCGCTGGCCGAAGTCGAAAAGGGTGTAGCGCAGGTTGACCCCCGCGCTGAGCATCGTGTAGTTGCCGCTGGCCTGGTCATTGAAATTGACCGGAACGGCGATGCCGGACTGGCTTCTGGCACCGGTGAGATCCTGCGTCCAGTAGCCGCCGCCATAGCTGCTCTGCACGGTCAGCATCGGATAGAACTGGGCCTCGGTCATTCCGGTCGAGGCGGCGGCCTGGACGGCGTTCTCCCATGAAATCCGGGTGGAGGGATTGTGTCGCTGGGCCAGATCGACGAGTTCCGGAAGTGTGTAGGCTTTGTTTGGATCGACGAAGTTCCTGTCATGGAGTTTCGCAAACTGCTCCATCTGGCTGCTCATCTCGGCAGAGGAGGGAATCTTTGTCTGGGTGTCCTTGGAAGCCGGAACCGAAACGGAATTCGCCGGATCCTTGGCACGGGCTCCCCACGCCGTAAGGACGGGGAGGCAGACCATGCATGCAGTCAGGGCAATCCGCGTGGTTTTCATCAAAAAACGAGCTAAATAAGATCCGATTCTGCTGTCGAGTTCCGATTCCCCTTGCTGGTCATTCCATCCACTCTTTACTTTTTTGGCTTCATGAAACGGTTCCCCGTTCTCTTTCTGCCCGTGGGGTCACTCCTTGCGTTGCCCGGCTGCTCCTGCATTCAGGAGATCGGCGGCGCCTACTTTCCCGCCTGGCTCCTTTCGATCCTGATCGGCTGGGTTCTTACGGCGATCGTGCGGTTGATTCTCATCAAGGTTGGTATCGACGGTTGGCTCAGGCCCCGATCGATAGGCTATCCTGCCCTGGGGGTTTTCTTCACCCTGCTGGTCTACCTGATCTTTTTCACCCATTGAACGCCATGACAACCGAAGAGCAAAACAATCCCACCGGATTGGCTGAAAACAGCGCCGACCGCCACTCCCCCAAGGCCCGGCTCGGTGCCCTGATGGGATGGAGCTTCGTGATCCTGGCCATCATCGCCTTGGTCATCACCTATGCATGGAACTCCCGCAATCCCCGCTGCAACAACGGCGTGCTCATGGCCGACATGATCGGGATCGCTCCCCGCGTGTCAGGACCGATCAAGGATCTCCCGATCAAGGACAACCAGCTCGTCCACAGGGGGGACCTGCTTTTCGAGATCGATCCCGCTCCCTACGAGATCGCCGTCCAGACGGCAAAAGCCAACCTCGCCATGGCCGAGGGGGCGCTCAAGAACGCCGGATTGCAGATCACCGCGCAGGAGGATCAGGCCAAGGCGGCGCAGGCCTCGCTCGATCAGGCGCAGGCCAAGCTGGCCACGGCCAAGGACAATTACGACCGCATCGCCCCGCTGCTTGCGAAGCACTATGCCAGTGCCCAGGATGTCACCGATGCCAAGAACGCGATGCAGGCCGCCCAGGCCGGAGTCGCCGCCTCGCAGGCCCAGCTTCTCTCGGCCCAATCCTCCGTCCTCAGCATCGCCGAGGCGCAGGCAAAGCGTGACGCCGCCGCCGCGAATCTCGCCCAGGCGGAGCTGAACCTGAAGTACTGCACCGTGAAGGCCCCATTCGATGCCCTGATCTCGCAGATGTCGATTTCCCGTGGAGCGTTTGCCTCCGAGGGGCAGCAGGTTTTCACGCTGATCGACATCCATTCCTGGTGGGTCTGCGAGCCGTACCGGGAGGGCCAGATCCAGGGGATGAAGCCGGGCGATCCCGCGACCGTGGAGTTAAAAACCGCCGCGGGAAAATTCTTCAAGGGCACGGTGGAGAGCATCGGATGGGGAGCCACCCCCCAGGCCCTGCAGAAGAGCATCCTGCCGGTCATTCCCCAGGCGCTGGATTGGGTCCAGTTGGAACAGCGCTTTCCCGTGAGGATCAAATTGGCCGATGACGTTCCGCCCGAGATCCTCCGCGTCGGGACCACGGCCGCTACGACCGTCCACACGGGTCGCTGAGTCCCATGGGATCATCCTCCGGAAGTGTGCCCCTCAAGAGTGTGGGGGGCATGGTGGGAATAGGGGGCGTGGATGTCTTGAAATTCCTCCGTCAGCTCCTGGAGGAGCTGAGGCCGGTGCCTGATCGGTTAGGCGGGACGCTGAGAATGGTCAGCGCCTGCCTCCTGATCTGGGTCGTTGTCCTGACATTCCGCAATCCCATGGCGGAACTGGGCGTCTACATGGTCTTCATCTTCCTGCAGAGGAACAAAATGATGACCCGTTTCATCGCCGTCCTTGCGATCGTCGCCCTGATCATCTCCTCCCTCTGGATTTTAGGGATCGCCTACCTCTCCTGGAACATCAACTGGCTCAGGATTCTCCTCTGGGGGGTCATGTTCTGGATCAACTTTTATTTCATGAGCAGGCTCCCGAAGGTGAACGTCGTGTTCATGCTGCCCATCTGCTTCGCGGCGGTCCTCTGTTTCAGCTTCGATCAGGATCCCAATCCCAATTATCTCATCAGCCAACTGGGATGGATCTGGTGCGCTTTGGGACTCACCATCATGGGATCGTTCCTCGTGGAGTACTTTTTCGGTGCGCCCAGCGCCATGGATCTGCTCAGGTCGGAAGTGCGGAGGGGGCTGGACCGCATCGAGATCCATTGCCTGAAAAGAGCCGACGGACGACTCTCTCCGCTCGAGCTCGGGGTGAACTCCGGCGTGGCCCTGGATCAGGCCAAAATGATCCAGAAATTCGGGGGGCTGACCCCGCTGCAGAGGGAGAATTGCAGCCGGATCGTCTCCGCGCTCGGAGAGATCGACCGGGTTGCCCTCGAGGGGGATCTCTCCGTGCACCCCGGCGCCGCCGAGCGGGCCGATTGGCTTTATGTCGCCAAGCACCTGGATCGGCTGAAGAAGCGTCTTTTCCATGGGGAGGAGGGGCATCATGCGCAAAAGGCGGAAGTTGAAATTCCCAACGCCCATTCCTTCGTTAATGCACCACTGGCCGAGGCGATGAAGGAGTTGATGGATGCCGAGGCCTGCCTCGATTCCCAGGGGGAGGGTCGCGGAGTTCCGTCAAAAAAAACGCCCGGGGAGCCCGCCCCGGCTGAAAGGAAAGATTTCACCGACGCGGAATTCGCCACAAGGGCTACTATTGCGACCATGGCCTGCTACATGTTTGCCAGCATGACCGACTGGAGTGGCATTCATACCTGCATGATCACCTGCGCGGTATCGGCCATGAACAATGTCGATTCGCAGGTCTTCAAGCAGCGCCTTCGCATCATCGGTGCCTCGATCGGAGGGCTGATGGGATTCCTTGCCATGTTCCTGATCCCCCGCATGGACAATCTGATGGGAGTCCTGCTCATCATGGCTCTCGGAACCGGGATCAGCGCCTGGGTCTGCATGGGGCGGGTGAAATATTCCTACATCGGCGTGCAGATGGGGCTGGCCTTTGTGATGCTTGTCGCCCAAGACCCCCACGCCACCACCGAGTTCACCGTGATCCGGGATCGTCTTGTCGGGATCCTGGTGGGCCTTTTCGCCATGCGCTACGCCTTCATCTGGTGGACGCCGAAGTACATCCGTGGAATCGAGCGTGCCCCCGCTCCGCGCCTCAGTCCGATCTAGTTCCCCCTTGTCTTGGGGCGCAGGAAAACTAGAATTTCCCCATGCGCGTAGGACTTGCCACAGATCACGGAGGTTTTGAACTCAAGGAAGAGTTGGTTGCCAAACTCAAGGCGGCCGGCCACGAGGTCGTCGATTTCGGCGCACACAGCCTGACCCCGGATGACGATTATCCAGACTATGTGACGCCGCTTGCCAGGGCCGTGGTGGCCGGGGAAGTGGAGCGCGGCATTGCCATCTGCGGCAGCGGGGTGGGGGCCTCGGTCTGCGCGAACAAGACCGAGGGTGTGAGGGCCTGCCTCATCCATGACCATTTTTCGGCCAAGCAGGGCGTGGAGGATGACCACATGAACATCCTCTGCATGGGAGGGCGCACCGTCGGGGCCTGCGTTGCTTGGGATCTGGTGGAGACCTTTCTCAATTCCCAATACAGTCAGGAGCCTCGCCATCTTAGGAGACTTGGCAAGGTCGCCCTGCTTGACGCCCGTACTTCTTGAGCCGTTGCTCCCCCATGGACGGGATGGTTTCCGATGCTCGGTGGATTGACTGTCCCAACTGCGAGGCTCCTTGCCTGGAGCGGGAACCCGCGGAGGGAGAGGAACTGCGTTGCTCCCGGTGTGGAACGACGGTTCTGGAATATATCGGCAGGAAGACCCTGCAACCCTCCATGGCGCTCTCAATCGCGGGGCTCTTCGCGCTCCTGCTGGCCAATACCAACCCCGTCCTGAGTTTCGACGTCGCCGGAAGGGTCCAGTCGGAGCACATCATCACCGGGGTGGATGAACTCATCAGTCAGGGATACTGGCCCATCGCGATCCTGGTTTTTCTGGCCGGGATCCTCGCGCCGGCGCTGCATCTCGGCTCGGTGGCCTATGTCTCCACGGCCTGCTGCCTGAAGATTCCCTTTCCCTTCGTCTCCTTGGCGTTGAAGGTTTCGGAGCTTGCCGAGCCATTCAACCTGATGCCTGTCTATTCGATCGCGACCGTGGTCTCGGTGGTGAAGCTCCGGATGCTCGGCGCGGTGGAATGGGAGTTCGGCGCCCGATGGGTCCTCGGCGTCGCCCTCTTTTCCCTCTTTGCTCAGCAGACATTCGACCGGAGGCTTGTGAAGGCACGGTTGGAAAGCATGGGGGTGGCTGCTTGAAGATGTCCGACCGCTTCCGTCTGGAACTCGCCCGCGCCCTGGTCGTCACCGGCGCCCTGCTCTACATCCCCTCCAATGTCCTCCCGGTGATGACGATGACCATCGTCGGGAAGTCAGAGCCCCTCACCGTGCTGGGAGGTGTCAGGGAACTGTGGGACTCGAACCTTCCGCTGATCGCCGGGGTTGTCTTTCTGGCAAGCTTCGTCGTTCCCTTCCTGAAGCTTGCCACGCTTGGCTGGATCCTTTTCCTTCACGGCACCGACAGGCACCGTGCCCGCAGGAATTCGCTGCACGCCATCGTCCACCGCATCGGCAGTTGGTCGATGATCGATATCTTCCTGCTCTCGGTTCTGGCGGCGGTCGGTCAGCTTGGGGCGCTTGCCAGTGTCACTGCGGAACCGGGGGCGATCTTCTTCTGCATCGTGATGGTCAGCAGCCTGCTTGCGGCGGAAATTTACAAGCCGCGCCTGATCTGGGAGACTACGGACTCGTGAACATGACGAACAAAACCTCCGGCAACCCCGCGGATCACGGCGTCCTCGCCCCCCGGCGCGGATTCCGCCTCTCATGGGTCTGGCTTTTCCCGCTCATGGCGGCCTTTGCGGCGAGCGTGATGTTTTACAGGAACTGGCGGGAGGACGGGCCCACGGTCTACGTCCAGTTTGACGCGGCTCCGGGGATGAAGCCCGAGAAGACGCTTCTCTTCTACCGCGGAGTGGTTGCGGGAAGGGTGACCGGGGTTCAGCTCGACAAGAGCCTCGACAAGGCCTTGGTCAAGGTGAGGCTGAAGAAATACGCGGAGGACCTGGCCCGTGAGGGGACTGTCTTCTGGATCGACCAGCCGGTCTTCAACCTTGCGAAGCCTTCCGGCATCCAATCCCTCATCGAGGGGAACTCCCTGCAGGCGAAAAAGGGAAGCGGTCAACCGGCCTATTATTTCGAGGGAAGCGACGAGGTGCCGCTCGACCCGCTCGAGGGGGATCCCCTCACGGTCAGGCTGATATCGGCGGAAAACCCGTTTGTAGAGCGCGGATCCGAGGTGACGTACCGCGGGATCACCGTCGGACTCGTCCGCAAGAAAGGGATCGACGACCAGGGAAACCCGTATCTCGACATCTCCGTGGCGAAACGCTACGCCCCGCTCATCCGCTCGAACGCCCGCTTCTGGATCTTGCCCCCCTTCACGATGAAGATGGGATCCGGAATCTTCGAGATCGATGTCGATTCATTGAAGAACTTCCTGCTGGGCGGGATCGCCGTGGATTATTTCAAGGCGGATCAGGGAAGTCCCGTGAGCGAGGGGTGCCAGTTCCCCCTCCTTCCCAACAAGGAGGCGGCTCTTGCCGATTCGGCCCCCTTTGTCCTCGAGTTCAAAAATGCCCAAGGGATCCGCGAAGGGATGACCCAGCTCCGATATCTCGGGGTGCCGGTCGGACTTGTGGAGAAGGTGACCGCGACCCAGGGAAAAGTGCTCATCACCGCGAGGCTGCAGAGCGGGTATGAGTCGCTGCGCCGCAAGGGATCGGTCTTTTCCATCATCAAGCCCCAGCTGGAACTCCAGAAGGTGAGCGGTCTGGAGACCATCGTCAGCGGCATCTACATCGACTGCATTCCCGGTCCGGGAGGGGCTGTGGCAGACCGCTTTGCGGGTACCAACCAGGAGGATGCCGACCTGATCGAATATGAGCAGGGAGGCTTCGAGGTGACGCTCCGCGCCACGACCACCAAGATCAGCGCGGGTACTCCCGTGCTCTTCCGCGGCGTGCGTGTGGGCAAGATCACCCGCAAGGAACTGGCCAAGGGGGG
>JBEAOJ010000221.1:0-8250 GCA_041164985.1 Verrucomicrobiota bacterium
GGCGTCGTTGCAGAGAGCCAGCGCCTCGGCGAGTGGGTGCAGGGATCGTCTCATCGCCTCATTGATCGGAAGCCCCCCCCGGGCGATCACCCCTTCGGGGGCGTATCCCTCGCCGCTCACCTCCATCATTCCGGTGTCGGGAAGCCAGAGTCGGGTGACGGTCATCTCGTTTCTTGTCAGGGTTCCGGTCTTGTCGCTGCAGATGACACTGGTCGATCCCAGTGTCTCGATCGCCCCGAGACGGCGCACAACAGCTCCTCGAAGGGCCATCCGCTGCATGCCCACCGCCAAGGCGATGGTCATGGCAACCGGGAGTCCTTCCGGAACCACGGAGACCAATTGGCTGAGTGCCACCATCAGGATTTCCTGAAAAGGGAGACCCCGGGCCATTCCAAAGCCGAGAATCACGAGAAAGATCAGGGCGGAAGCCAGGGCAAGGAAACGGCCGAACAGGGTGATCCGAACCTCCAGCGGTGTCTTGGGTTCGATCGTGGATGTGGCAAGGGCCGCAATCTTACCCAACTCCGACTTCATCCCTGTCGCGATGATGAGAGCTCGTCCACGCCCCGTGGCGACATGAGTCCCCGAGTAGAGCATATTGTTCCTCTCCGCCAGGGAGGTCGCAGGCGGAAGGGAATCGGCCTGTTTGAAAACGGGAAGAGACTCCCCGGTCAAGGCCGACTCGTCGGTGCTCAGGGAGGCCGACCGGATCACTCGTGCGTCCGCCCCGATCCGGTCCCCGGCGGAGAGAAGGAGCAGATCACCCGGAACCAGTTCCCTTGCTGTGATTTCCTGCTCGATCCCGCCCCTGATAACCCGGGCCCTTGCCAAGGTAAGCCTCCTGAGGGCGTCCATGGTTCGTTCGGCCCGTCCCTCCTGGAAGGTGCCGATCAGGGAATTCATGATCAAAACACCCAGGATAACGATCGCATCACGCCGATCCCCCATCACCAAGGCGATGATCGCGGCCGCGAGCAGGAGGTAGATCAGGGGGCTGGCGAATTGACCGAGAAAGACCATCGCAACCGGTCGGGTGCGTGCCTCCGTAAGTGTGTTCAAGCCCGACTCCTCGCGTCTCCCCGTCACCTCACTGGTCTCCAATCCCCTTTCGGGATCGACCCGAAGCACCCTGCTGACAGCTTCCGATCCCAGGGCATGCCATGATGATCCCCCATCCTGCCGTGTGATCGGAAAGGCGGGGATCATGGGGCGGAGGATTTCTTCACACTCTGAGAAGCTCGGCCACGCAACAATCAGCCATGTTCAAAGCACCGGTGATCCGGTCTTTCTCCTTGTCGCGCGAAGACATTCCCATAAACCCAACTTACCATGGGAAAAGGATGACCAATCCACCCGCTTCGCATGGTGAAAACGCTTACTTTTACCGATGGTCTGCGGAAAAAACCCGGATTATGGAACCACCTCTAAAGAGCCTTTTGCTCCTCCCTATTTCCAGTGGGTGTCTGGCGAGTAAGATCAAGTCACTTCCTCATCTGTGAAAGCATCCGTAGCAGATCCAAGTGATCGCCTCGGTACCTCCAAAGAGGATAGCACCGATAAACCCTAGGGAGATCAGGAAGAGGATCAGTCCCGACCCCAGGGTCGCGCCGTCGCGTTCCGAGAAGGAGGATGCCACAAGCACGACCGTCAGCGCGGGAAGCATGTTGCTGAAGGGGATGGGCAGGGGCAGAAGGAGCATCAGCCCGCTGAGGAAAACAGCCATGCCTGCAAGGAACTGGGTGAGGCGGAATTCAAAAAAGAACGAGAGGCGGGGGTGAAGGAGTCTCTCAATTCCCCCGAGGACCCGGGCGCTCCCGTGAAGGATCTTGGGAAGATATTTTCCAGAAAGATGAGTCTTGAGCAGGCGCTGGGGAAGCCATGGATGCTGGCGCAACGCAAATCGCAGACCCAGCAGGGCGATCACCATGCCGAAGGGAGTGGAGAGACCGGGAAGCATGATCGGTTGGCAGAAGGGAAGGGCGAGTATCACCAGGAGCAGCGTGTAGACACGCCCTTCAAGCCGATCAACCAAGTCACCCATGGTCAGATCGGAGTGCTCCGCGGAATCCGAGAGGATCTGCAACTCCACCGAGAGCCGCCGCGGTTCAAACGGATCTCGTTCTTGATCAACAGGAGTCGGCGTCATGTTCGGCACGTATCAGAGCCTAACACTCAGCGCTCCTGGAGGGAAATCAAGGTGGGGTAGTCTGATCATCCTGCTTTCTTGTTTTTTTGTTATTGTTTCAGGGTTCCGACTCCCGGGCGCTGGTACTTGAAGCATCCGAGCGGGGGTTCGGCGGGGAAGTCCTTTCCGAAAGCGATCGCCTTGAACTGTCGCCCCATGGTGCCGGGGTTCAGAAGTGTCTGCAGGGAGCGCAGGTCGCCGCGCGCCGCGTCGCTCGCGGAGGTGAGATCCCCGAGTGAGCGGAGCCATGGCTCTGCGGTTCCGACGAGGAAGTGATGCTGGTCGCTGTAACCGAGGAGCCCGAAGCCGATGGATCGCGCCTCCGCCGCCAGGGTCGTGAAATCGATCTGGGCGGTGATATCGCGCAGGCCGGGCTCGGGGAGGGGATCGTTGTAACGGTGATGGTCTCGGTAGGCCATCACGGTGCCATCGGCCCGATGCGGCGCGTAGCGATCCTCTCCCGCCTGGCCGTAATCGACGGTCAGGACGATGCCGCGTAGCAGCTTCGCATGCAGTGTCGCAAGCCACGGGGAAAGTCCGGGATTCCATTCGACCCGGAAACCGGGAGCGAGGTTGGTCGGCAGTTTCGCGGCGACAACCCTCAGGGCGGGATCTGAAATCGGGCGGGTGACCAGCCGGAGACCCTGATCGTCGAGACCCACGCATTCCTCCTCCCAGAGGCTGCCGCTCCACCGGAGTGAGTCGACAGGGAAGGCATCCAGGAGCTCGTTGGAGAGATGGATGCCGGTGAATTTGGGCGCCTCCCCGAGGGAAGTCACCCAACCGACGTCGGGGAACGATTGCAGCCGTTCCCGTTGCCTTCCCTGATTCACGGCAAAGGGTTCCACGATGAGGAAACGCGCGCAGCGGCTGAAATCATCGGCGCTCTTGGCAATCTCCCCGAGAATATCGGAAGCCATGCTTCCGTCGTTGGCCCCCTGCTCCACGATCGTGAAAGAGGAAGGGCGACCGAGTCGCTCCCAGACTTCCCTGCAGACCGAGGCAAGGAGTCGTCCGTAGATGCCGCCGACGCTGACGCTGGTGAAGAAATCCCCCTCCTTCCCCACCCGCGCGCGGCCCGAGGCGTAGTAACCGTGTTCCGGATGATAGAGGGCCGCCTCCATGAAGCGACGGAAGGGGATGAGGCCGGTCTGCTTAATCTCCTTGATGATAATGTCAATCAGAGGCGGTGCTGAAAACTGAGATGCGAAACCTGAAACTTGAAATTCTGGGTTCATTTAGAGGAGCCGACTGATGAGTTGTATCTCGGATTTGTGATGGGGGGGAAAGCCGAAGAAGTCACATGGATCCTCGGTATTCAGATCTCAGCTTTCAGATTTCATCCCTCGCGGTCTTCCGACCGCTTCGTTTACTGGCCGCGGGTCACTTCGCGCGCGTAGATGTTGATCTGGCCGTCATCCCCGCGCTTCACGGAGGTGATCTCAAAAGGACGGAGCATGTCGCGCGAGAGCATGCTCCCTTCGGTCGGGGGCGTTGCGCCCGCCGGAAACTCCACGATCACCCGCACCTTGGAACTAGGGCCTACCGGTACTCCCGCGATCGCGCTCTGGGGCCGCAGGACGGCGCGTCCGTTGCCGGAGGCGGTGACCGAGAAGCGGCCCTTGAGATAGTTGCGCTCACCACCGATGCCTCGGTTGGCGAGTTCCTGGCTTTCGGAGGGTTCCACGAGCCGACCTCGAGGCATCTGACCCGGCGCATAGACCGGCCAGACCTGGGAGGGGGAGACCGCGGCCGGTTGCGTGGTGGCGGCGACACCGTTCAAGACTGCTATGGCGGAGGGTGCCAGTCCCGGAGTCGGGGAGGCGACGGCAACCGGTTTGGTGGCAGGCGTGGCGACGGGAATTGCCGACGGAGCGGGGGTCGCCATCGGTTGGGCAGGGAGTGACGCCGGAGGAGGATTCACAGGGGTGGCGACGGGAATGCCCGCGGGAATTGCCACGGGAACAGGGGTCGCCACCGGGATTGCCGGCAGGACGGGTTGAGCATTCACTGGGATGGCACGCGCCACGGTCGGCTCGGCTGCGGGCAGTGTTCCCTTGGCGGGAACGGCGGGAGTGGAGACAGCGATGGCTTTGGCCACCTTGGGTTCCGGAGTGGGTGTGGCCATCTCCTCGGCAATCCTGCTGATCCTCAGGCCAAGTCCCGGTTTGTCGGCCCCCTTGCCTAGCTTTCCGCCCGAGAGTTCCCCGATCTCATCTCGGGAGAGGACGGGGAGTCCCGACTCGAGGTTCAGTTCCTCCGGAGGTTCGAGGGAGAAGCTGGTTCCTCCCTTTGCCGATCCGTAGCTTCCGTAGAGGAGCGGCATCGTGGTGAGCAGAATGCGGCTTTGGCTGATCCGGTCGATATGAACGACCGCCGAGAGATCGAGCGGTTTCTCAAGCTTGATCTCCTGACCCGGGGTGAGGGATCGCTTCAAGGCCGGAAGATTCGACTCTTCGCAGGTGAAGGGTTGCTCCACGAGGATCTCGGGCTGTTCCACCGCCTGAAGCAGGGCGATCAGACCGGGATTGCAGAACGATTTCTTCGTCAGGGGAAGAGTGCCGATGACCCGGTAGGTCCCCACGGCGTAGGGGACCAATTCGCGGTTCTGATGGTAGTTGCGGATGAAGTTCCGTAGCAGCTTCTCGTTGGTGCGGCTGATCTCGGAACCCGTCATCGATCCGAAACGCTCAAGAAGCTGGCCCGGCTTAAGGAACTCTCCGCGGGGGGCCGCCGTGACCTCGAAGCGCTGGGGAGGCTCCACCTTGTGGAGTCGGAGGAGCAGCCTGTAGTTCGCGGCCTTCTCCGGATGGGCGAAGATATAGTAACTCCCCATCCAGCAGAGGAAGACGAAGCCGATCAGCATGAAAATGAAGACCGTCCAGCCGAAGAGGCTGTCCGAGTTGCCGCCGCTCCGGTGCCCGGAGTGTCCCTGATAGCTGTAGTAGCGTTTGCCTGCCATGTGATCAGGAAAGAAGAACCGCGCGGGAAATCGCTGGCAAACGAAAACGGAAGGACATGAAGTAGAATTAGGCGCTCTTTTCCCCGGGCTCGAACGACGTGCCGCATCCGCAGCTTCGGGCCGCCCTCGGATTGATGATCCGGAATCCGGCACCTGTCAGGTCGTCGCTGTAGTCGAGGGTGCACCCCGCCAGATGAGGGAGACTTTCCGGATCGACCGAAACGACGCCTCCATCACGCTCCGTGACCTCGTCACCGGGCCGCGGTTCTCCCAGGCTCATGGCATACTGCAGGCCGGCGCAACCGCCCTTCTCCACGGCCAGGCGCAGGCCGGGGGTTCCTTTTTCAAGGGCCAGTTCCCTCAGGTGCTTCGACGCCGCCTCGGTGATCTCGATCATGGGAATAAATTAGAAGGAAAAATGAAAAATGAAGAATGAAAAAGAGCAGTCACAGGGAAGGCCTTTCTGATCAATGCTTTTACCTTTCACCTTTTACCTTTTACCTTTTTCCCCATGGGTTCCATACGCCTCCTTCCCGACATCCTTGCCAGCCAGGTGGCTGCCGGCGAGGTGGTGGAGCGCCCCGCCTCCGTGGTCAAGGAACTCGTGGAGAACTCCATCGATGCCGGCGCCCGGCGCATCACCGTCGAGTTTCAGCGGGGCGGTGCCCGCCTCATCCGGGTGACCGACGACGGATCCGGCATGGACCGCGCCGATGCCCTTCTCTGCCTGGAACGCCACGCCACCAGCAAGATCCGCGAGAGCGGCGATCTCGCCGCCATCACCACCCTCGGATTTCGCGGCGAGGCCGTGCCCAGCATCGCGAGTGTCTCCCGGTTCCGCCTCTCCACGCGCCGCAGGGAGGATGAGGCTGGGACGCTGATCGAGGTGACAGGCGGGAAGATCCACGGGGTGCAGGATTCCGGCGATGCACCCGGCACCACCATCGAGGTGGCCGACCTCTTCTTCAACGTCCCCGCCCGCCGCAAATTCCTCCGGGGCGAGCAGACCGAGGCCGCGAATCTGCTGCAGCAGATCGAGATCCTGGCGGTCGCGCATCCCGGAATTTCCTTCATCTGCAGGCGGGATGACCGGGAGGTCTTCCGTCTGGCCGCCACCGAGGATCTGGCCGTGCGGCTCCGCGATCTCCACGGGGAGGCATTCCTAGGAAAACTGATCAAGGTTCCTCCCCTCGAGTGCCATGGGGTGCGCATGCATGGATGGATTGCCAGACCGGGCGAGGGGAGGAGCGACAGGAGCCGGCAGATGACCTTCGTGAACGGGAGGATCATCCGTAGCCCCGTTCTCTCCCTGCCGCTCCGCGAGGCGTGCGACGGAGTCCTTGCCAAGGGGTTGCATCCCCCCGCGGTTCTCTTTTTCGAGATCGATCCGGCGGCGGTCGACTGCAACGTCCATCCCGCCAAGCGCGAGGTCCGCTTCCGGGATCCCGGGGTGATCCGCGCCGCCGCCCTGGAAGCCGCCCGCTCGGCATGGGGTACGGCTTCCCCCACCGCCTCGGCACTTGAGGCGATCGGCCCCGGTTCCGACCCGCTCTTCCCACCGATCATCAAGCCGTCATGGTCGCCTTCCGTCGGCTCCCATCAGCAGGAGTTCGCGGTTCAGGAACCCGATTCAGCCCGCGTCGCCGAGTCACCCACCAGGTTTTCATCCCCAACTTCCGACTTCCAACTTCCAACTCCTCCAGCGGTCCAATTTATTGGATCGCTGTGCGGCCGCTACCTCCTCTTCGAGGAGCAGGAGAGCCTCATGATCGTGGAGATCCGTGCAGCCCGGGAGAGGATCCTCTACGAGCGTTTCCTTGCCCGGCTCGGTCAGGGGGAACTCGAGAGCCAGAGCCTGCTGCTTCCCGAGATCCTCGAGATGTCGGTGGCCGATCTGGCGTGGATCGACGCCCACCGCTCCATCCTCCGTGCGGCGGGACTCGTGGCCGAATCTTTCGGACAGGGAAGCCTCGGAACAGGGAGTCTCAAGGTCGATGCGATCCCCGCCGACGCAGCCTCCCTTCCCGTCATGGAGATCGTGATCCGTCTGGTGGACGAACTGAGGACCCTTGCCGAGACACCGACCCTTGATCTCCCGGGTCGCGAAGCCCTCGCCGCCTCCGTCAGCCGTCTTGCGGCGGCCGGAGCGAGACTTCCCTCCGGAGAGGAGGGGGCCCGGATGCTCCTGCGCGACCTGCTTGCCTGCGATCATCCCTACGTCACTCCGAAGGGACGCCCCACCATGAGTCAGATGGCGCCCGGCGAACTCTCACGCCGCTTCACGGCCTGAATGCTCCGGCGGCTCTTTTTGCTCGTCCATTTCCCGGCGGTGCTTTCTCCGCTCTTGTCTTGTTCCCCAGAGCGGCCAGGGACTCTCCATCCTGACGGCCGGGCGGCGTGCTCCCAATCCCGCCGAACTTCTCCTGCAGTCCGACATCCCCGCGCTCATCCAGGAACTCCTCGGACGATTCGACCGCATCATCATCGACAGCGCACCTGTCAATGCCGTCAGCGACACTCTCTATCTTGCCGGCCCCGCCAAGGAGACGATTCTCGTCGTCCGCTCCGACAAGACACCCGGCAAGGCCGTCCAACGTGCCATCGCCCAGCTTAGGAAATCCGGCACCCACGTCGCCGGGATCGTCCTCAATCGCATCCGGAGAGGACCCGGCGAAGGGTGCTACTACTACTCCTACGGCGACAAATACCACAAAGACAGCGTCTACGGCTCCAGCCAGAGCTGATAGAAAAGTTCAGCCATCGTCTTGGTTCAGATTTCCCAATTTGATCGCTGAGAACGCCCTCCAAGCAATCCCGAGGGAGAGAGTAATGACGGGCGAAGCGGAGGTTGCTCTTTGCCCGAGTGACCAAGAAGGAGCCCGCCCGAACGATGTGAGCAAGCCGAGCAAAGTCCATGTAGCCGCGGTTCATCACATAGAAGGCCCCCGCCTCGAAGAGCAGGTTGTCGAGCAAGTGAAAATCGGCCTTGCGGGCTCCGGTGATGTGGATGCAGGTCGGGATAGGGCCTCTCAGATCGAGTTGGGTATGCATCTTGATCCCGGCTTTGGTGCTTCGGAAATCGGCCCATGGGAAGAGACTCAGC
>JBEAOJ010000222.1:0-7262 GCA_041164985.1 Verrucomicrobiota bacterium
CCTGATTTGACTTCGGTGTCTCATCCTGGCCGATGAAAACAGCGAGAAGCCGGGACAATCCCCGTAGCGGGCTTTGACTGGGCACGCCAACACGGCTCTTCCGAATTTTCAGACAGTCCCTAACCCGAACTCCGAAGTTGAGGTTAATCAGCGGTTCCCTGACGCACCTTTTCTTTCTTTGACTCCCGCTTCTCTTGGATGGCGGCGACTTCGGAGGCAAGTTGCCTCCGCAGTGACCCGATCGCATGCTCGTCTCCGGCAGCCTTGGCGATCTCGCCCTCAAGGAAGATCCGGCGTTCCGCGATCCGCGCATCCTGTTCGGAATCGATTTCCGCCAGGGCCTTTTTCTGTTCCTCGGTCAGGGGACGGGAGGGGGATCCATTTTCTAGGCGACTCATCGCCAGTTCATAGGCCGATTTCATACTCAACCATCTTAGCATGGATCCCCGGCGGTGTTGATTGAAATTGCGGATTGCGAATACCGCCCGCCGCAGGGAAAGTTTCCCGATGATCAGATTGCTCAGCACCGATTTTGACGGAACCCTCACGGGTGCCTACCCCGATGGCGGCCGATGCGTGCCCTCCCTTGCACGCGAACTTGCCGCCGTTTCCAAAGCCGGAGGCATCTGGGCGGTGAATACCGGCCGTTCCCTTGAGAGCGCCCTTGAAGGCCTCAGGGAATTGGAGGCGCCGATTACACCCGATTACATCCTGACCAGCGAGAGGCATGTCCATCAACCCGACGGCAAGGGGGGGTGGCATGATTACGGGGAGTGGAATGCCCTCTGCCGCGAGCACCACGACCTGCTCTTCCAGGGGTGCGGACCGTTCTTCAAAAACATCGAGCGCCTTGTCGGGCGGTACGATGGGGTGACGTTTCAGGAGAGCGTGGACGGTGTCCCCGGAGGACTGATCGCCTCAAGCGAGGAACTGCTCGACGAGGTGATCCGGGAACTTGATCAGCTTCAGGGCAGGCCGGAGGATTTCCATTACCAGCGCAGCAATATCTACCTGCGTTTCTGCCACCGCGCTTATGACAAGGGGAGCGCCCTTGCCGAACTCAGCAGGCTGCTCGACATGCCGACGTCGGGAATCCTTGCCATCGGCGATCACCAGAACGACCTCGCGATGCTTTTCGGCAAAGTTGCCGCGATGGTCGCCTGTCCGGCCAATGCGCATCCAACAGTGAAAGATGCCGTGATCGGTGCCGGCGGACATGTCTCCGATCTGGAAACAGGAGAAGGTACGGCCGAGGGTATACGGCTTTACAGGACGGGTAAGAAACTTCCCGCCATAAAAAAACCGGGAAGCGGTAACTGAGTACCGACTTCCCGGTTTGATGAAAAGTTGGGGAGCGTGATTAAGCCTTCTTCTCGACGAGCTTGAAGTGGCCCTTGCCGACGCGCTTGATCTCGGGAAGCTTCTTGCCCGTGCTGCTGAACCAGACATGGACGTTGGCGTTCTTGACACCGATCTTCTTGGAGAGATCGGTGACCTTCATGCCGGCGTCACCCGCGGCTTTGAGGGCGGAGAGGATCTTCTTCTTGATCTGGCCACGGGGAGCGCGTTTGGCGGAGGAACGGCCCTTGGTTGCCTTTGCAGCCTTTGCGGGACGACCGGCTTTCTTGGCTTTGGCGGGGCGGCCACGGCGTTTGCCGGTGGTGCGGGCGGGCTTTCCGGTGATCAGGGAAGCGAGTTGAGACTCGATTTTTTGGATCTCGTTAAGTAGGCCTTCCTTGCGCTGGGTGAGCTTGATAAGGTTCTTCAACGCGTTGCTGCTAATGTTTGTGATGTTCATAACAAAGTTAGTTATTTTATAAGCTTAACCGGATGACAAGTATTAATTTAAGCACCCACAACCCTTTATTCAGGGTTGTTAACGGTTTTCCGGATGCCTTGGAACATGATGAAATTGTCGTTGCCGTCGGCGGTCTCGAAGTCTTTGCGGGGACTCCCTTGAGCTTTGGAGAGAGGGAACGCGCGGCGTCGATGAGTTCCGAGGAGGCCCGCCTGCGCTTCACGGCGGCTCGCCGCCTGCTCCGCTCCGTCGCGTCGCGATGGTACGCGATCGCTGCAAGTGAGCTGGAAATCTTGCCGGATGGGCATGGCAAGCCACGCCTAGTAACACCCGATCCGATTCATTTCAGCATCACCCATTCCTCCGGATGTGTTGCCGTGGCATTCTCCCGGTCGGAAGTGGGGCTCGATCTGGAATGCGTGAGGGAAGTCGATGCCCCCGCCCTCGCAAGACGTTTTTTCAGCGCGGCGGAGGCCGCCGCCTGCGAGCACTCCGAGGATCACGAACTCTTTTTCAGGCTCTGGACCTGCCGGGAGGCGGCTATCAAGGGGGATGGCCGGGGATTATCGAATCTACTCGGAGCCACGAGGGTTGTTTCGTTGAATGGTGACAAGGGGGATCCCATGGAGATCCTGATCGGGGAGGAGAGCTGGCATGCCATTCCTTGGAAGGTGGATGCCGAAACTCACGCCGCAGTGGCTTTCCGTAAGAAGCCCTCCCTTATTAGCTGGTGTGATCTCAGGTAACCGATCACTATTGAGGTTCATGTCATTTCAGGATCTAGGACTAGAGGAAGCCGTTGTCCACGGCGCGCAGAGGATGGGTTATGTCGAGCCGTCGCCGATTCAGGCGCAGGCGATCCCCATTGCCATCAAGGGAGGGGATCTCATCGCCTCCGCCCAGACCGGCACGGGAAAGACCGCCGCCTTCGGCCTTCCGATCCTCAGCCGCCTTAAGAAATCCAACGGCAAGACCCGCTGCCTCATCCTCGAGCCGACCCGTGAACTCGCGCTTCAGGTCGAGGAGGCTTTCAAGGAATTTTCCGCATTCACCGACCTGAACACCGTGGTCATCTTCGGCGGAGTCGGTTACGGGGCCCAGCGCGAGGCGCTTGCCAAGGGGGCCGACATCATCGTCGCCACGCCGGGGCGCCTGCTTGACTTCATGCAGCAGGGCGAGATCAGCTTCGCCGACCTCGAGATTCTTGTCCTCGACGAGGTCGACCGGATGCTCGACATGGGATTCCTTCCCGATGTCCGCCGCATCGTGGAGAAGTGCCCCAAGGAGCGGCAGACCCTCTTTTTCTCGGCAACCATTCCCGAGGAGATCGAGCGTCTCTCCTCCTGGTGCCTGCGCAATCCCGGGAAGATCTCCATCGGAGCCCGTCGCTCGGCCGCCGAGACGGTGAAGCACGCCTTCTATCCCGTGGCTGTCGCCCAGAAGTTCGACCTGCTCAAGGCGATGCTCGACCGCACCGAATATCACAGTGTTATCATTTTCTGCCGGACCAAGGACGGGGCCGACCGCATTGCGCGCCAACTCGAGAACGAGAAGCACAAGGTGGCCGTCATGCATTCCAACCGCTCCCAGCAGGAGCGTGTCGATGCGCTCGAAGGGTTCAAGTCGGGTCGCTACGAGGTGATGATCGCCACCGATATCGCCGCACGCGGCATCGATATCGCCGGCGTCAGTCATGTCATCAACTACGACGTGCCCCAGCATCCGGAGGATTACGTCCACCGCATAGGCCGTACCGGCCGGGCGCAGAGTGAGGGCGATGCCTTCACGATCATGACCGCCGAGGAGCTTCCCCATGTGAAGGCCATCGAGTCCTTCATTGCCCAGAAGGTCCCCCGCGAGAAGTTGGAGAACTTCCCCTACCTCTTCACGATGCTGTTCCAGGAAGATGAGGCCGCCAAGGTCCTTAAGAATCTCCGCGGTGCCCGCACCCTGAAGGGCTACAGCTACGGTGCCAAGCGCCGCCGGTAATTGTCTCGGTGATCGGGACGAAGAAACTGCTTTGCGGTTTTTTTTTAGAGAAGCGCTGATTTTCGGATGAATCCAAAAGAACAATCCTCCCGTCACCTCTCTCCTGCAGTTGCTCTCGCCGCCATGGCCGGCAACCTGATGGAGTGGTACGATTTCGCCCTCTACGGCGTCCTCGCGCCGACACTCGGACTTCTTTTCTTTCCCGGCAAGGACAAGCTTGCCTCCACCCTGGCGGTGTTCGGGGTTTTCGCCGCCGGTTATGTGGCACGACTGGCGGGGGGTGCTTTTTTCGGTTATCTCGCGGATCATTCCAGTCGCCGCAAGGCACTGATCTTCTCGGCGACGACCATGGCCTGTTCCACCGCGATCGCGGGCTGTCTGCCTGTCTATGAATCGGTGGGAATCGTGGCGCCGATCGCCTTCCTTGCCCTGCGTATCCTGCAGGGCGTTTCGACCGGCGGGGAATTCACCACCTCCGTGGTCTTCATGGTCGAGAAGGCTCCGCCCGACAAGCGCGGCCTGATCGGAAGCCTTGCGGGGATGACGGCCGGTCTCGGTATCCTGCTCGGTTCCGCCATCGGGAGTGCTCTCTTTTCGTTTTATCCCGTGGAAACTGTTCATGCTTGGGCCTGGCGGATTCCCTTCCTGCTTTCCATTCCTTTGGGGGCTGCCGTTGCATTTCTGCGGACGGCCTTGCCGCCGGAACCCGAAACAACCTTCCATCGCTCGTCGCATCATCGTTCCGCCCTCCTGCATGTGGTGAAGGAGCATCCGATCGCCGTGATCGGAGGGGCCCTGCGTGGATGGGGTTCTTCGGCCGGGTTTTATATCGTCGCGGTTTTCCTTTCCTCCTATCTGGTGACATCAGGACTCATGTCACCCTCCGGGGCTCTTGGGTTGCAGACGATGGGTGTGGCGACGGCCGTCCTGATGGCGCCCGTCGGAGGTTATCTCTCGGATCGGTTCGGTCGTCGAACCATGGTGATCGTCTCCACAAGTTGCGTCCTTGTGCTGGCATGGCCCCTCTTCATGGCGCTCCGTTCCGGCAATCATGATCTCTCACTTCTTCTGCTGATCACCTTCGCAGCCTCCGTTGGATCCGGAATGGCTCCCTACAGCACATGGCTCGCCGAGGAGAGACCCCGATTCCTGAGAGCCAGTTGGATGGGCGTGACCTACAATATCGCGGCGGGGATCTTAGGGGGGAGCACGCCGCTGATAGCCGGGCTTCTGATCGAGAAGTTCCATAGTTTGATGGCGCCTGCAGTTCTCCTGATGGTGGCGAGCATCGTGACCATCCTCCTATCCCTCCTTGCACGGGAAACGAACAGGAAGGCACTTCACTGACGGGTCATGAACCTGGAATTTGCATTGGGAATTCCTGAGATAATAGGAGGACGCGTTAAAAGAGTTAAAAAGTGAAAATGTTACAACCAAGGCTCTGGGAAGAGCCGCGTAAGATCCCGCACATGCGGGACCCGAAGGGCGCCACCGCTTGCCGGGAGGCAAGTGGCGTCAACGTGGATCCGAGAGAGCCCTGACCCGAGATTCGGAAGGGAAGTGTCAGGGAAAGCGTCGTCAAAAGATGCCTGCATGAGTTCAATTCGGCCTCGGACTTCAGCCCCCTTTTAACCTTTTAACGGTGTAACGCTTTTAACCCTTCAGAGACTCACCATCCGGGTGCAACGCTCAAACCTCTCAACGCCGCTCTCATGCAAAATCTGGGATGAACCGATTTCTGGAGTAGGAACTTTTCGACTAGTCTTTTTCCCATGCTGGGAGAGATTTCACCGATGAGAACTCTGATCCTGCTTTTCGCGCTCGTCTTCTCTACCTTTTCAACTTCCATGACTGCGGCCCCGACATCCTCACCACTCCCTGCCAAGACTGCCAAGGCCACCTTCGGTGGCGGTTGCTTCTGGTGTGTCGACGCGGTCTACCAGTATGTGCCGGGAGTCATTGAGATCACCTCGGGATACGCCGGGGGGACAGTAACCAATCCCACCTATGAGCAGGTCTGCACGGGGCGGACCGGCCATGCCGAGGTGGTTCAGATCACTTACGATCCCTCCAAAGTGACCTACGATCAGCTCCTTGATCTCTTCTGGAGGGCCCATGATCCCACGACTCTGAACCGACAAGGGGCCGATCACGGTACCCAGTACCGCTCGATCATCCTGACCTCCACTCCGGAAGAAGCCGCAGAAGCCGAGGCTTCCAAGAAGAAGGCCCAGGCCCAGTTTCCCGATCCCATCGTCACCGAGATCGTGCCGCTGACCACCTTCTATCCCGCGGAGGGATATCATCAGGACTACTACCGGAACAATAAGGAGAAGAATCCTTACTGCCAGGTGGTCATCACCCCCAAGCTCAAGAAGCTCGGGCTGGATAAGTAAGGGGAGATCATCAAGGTGGCCGAGAGAGAGCGCGAGAGCGGCGAGAGCGGCGGAAGAGTTTTTGTCACCGGGTCCGGGGTGCTTTCCGGGTCGAGTGACAGCCCCGGATCACTCTGGGAACTGGCGTGTTCCGGATCGAAGTCCCGAGGGGAGATTCCCGGAAATGGCGAGTTGGCGGCTCGGGTCGGCCTTGCTTCGGGAGATGCCTCGATTCTTGCCCGTCATCAACTGCTAGCCCTGAATGTTGTGGAATCGGCATGGAGTTCGGCGGGGCTGGGTAAGGAGCGAAACCGACTCCGGGGTGAGGGGACGAAGCATCGTCATTCCCGATTCGGATGCATCGGCGGTAGCTCTCTTGGCGGTCTTGTCGCCATGGAGAGTGATCTTGAAGAAACCCGGGGTGCCAAACTTTCCCCCTATGCGATCAGCCGATGGAGGGGAAACTCCGTCAGCGCCGCCGTCTCGCTCCGTCATGGCTTGGGGGGGAGCGTCCTCTCCCTGAATGCTGCTTCCGCCACCGGAGCCCAGATTCTCTGGATGGCAGGTTCGATGATCCGCGTAGGGATGGCCGATCTGGTTGTTGCCGTTGCCGCCGATCCTTACCCTTCCGAATTGGTCGGCAAGGCCCTGGGGCGTAACGGCAGTGTCGCCAAGGATGCCGCTTCCACACCGCTCTCGCCGGCGCGATCCGGCATGATTCCCGCGGAGGGAGCCGCTTGCCTGATTCTGGAGAGTGCATCCCATCTTGCGAAACGTGGAGCAGTTCCGCTTGCGGAATGGCTCGGTGGAGGCTGCCTCAACGAATCTTATCATCTGCAGGCTCCCGACCCCGCCGGATCCACCCTTGAGGGATTAATGAGGGATGTTCTCGGGGAGTTTTCTTCTTCCATTCCAGACTGGATATCCCTTCATGCGACGGGAACGACTCGCTACGACTCGGTGGAGGCTCAAGTGATCCAACGCCTCTTCGGTGAGCGGATGCCTTGGGTCAGTGCCTTCAAGGGAATCACGGGTCATGCACTTTCAGCCTCGGGATTACTCGAGGCTGCACTGCTTGTCGAAGGACTGAAGCGTGGGGC
>JBEAOJ010000223.1:0-8218 GCA_041164985.1 Verrucomicrobiota bacterium
AAGATAACCCGAGGGATGACAACAACGCCCATCGCCGAAAGAACCAGCTGATTTCACCAGAATAAGAGTGGAGATGGTATTAATACCGGAAACTGGGCTTGGTCGGCGCGTTGGTGGAAGTTGGCGCCTCAGCGGGCTTGGGCTTCGAGGGAGCCTGTGGCGCGGCAGTTTCCACGGGCTTGAGCGCCTCATTGGCCACATAACCGTTCTGGCCGTCAAAGATTCGCACAAAACTGTAGCCCAACTCCTTGCGCAACACCTCCACCTCGTCACCCTTCATGAGCGAGAGGTCAGGGCCGTTTCCCTGGGCAGGGCCATTGTGAAAGAAGGGTGTACGCTCCACCACGACGACCATCCTGGGGCTGTTCGTGGAATTGTACTCGATGGAACCGCAACCCGTGGTAAGCAACAAAGCACCCAACAGGGTCAGTCCAGCTAGTTGGGGGGGCAGTTTCACGAAGGAATCCTATGCTTTGATTTGATGGGTTTGAAAAGTCCGAAAGATCTTTAATGTAAGTTCTTTACTGCCAAATGCAATCTCCCGACCGCCTCTTCGATGGTAAATTCATGTCTGGGGATTTCCAGTTCAGGACTCAAGGGTGCCTCCTATGGGGGAATCGATTCCCGTGAATTTCGGGATCAACCCTGCGCGGGCCTTCTTCTAGAGCCTCTTGGGATTTCGCCCCTCGCAGGTGCTCAGGGGAGTGCTGACATAGACCTCGATGAATTTCACATCCCTTGCCCGACAGAGACCCCTAATTGCATCCCTCTCGCTTCGGAGCGGGGATATCAGCGAGCAGATACTCGTGATACCAGAGCGTGCAGCCAGCAGGGCGATGGCCCCAGCGCGGCGGATATTCTCCATCCGATCCTCGGCTGAAAATCCAAGATCCCTGCTCAGTTCCTCGCGCAATCCATCACCATCCACCATCAGCGGATGCACCCCCTCGGCCTTGAGTTTCACGGCCAATCCCTCGGCAAGCGTCGATTTTCCCGCACCCGAAAGACCTGTCAGCCAAATAATCATTAGCAAAGGATTAGCCGCTTGCTCCTTTCCTTGCCAGCCAGAAGCAGGTTACCTGGCAATCTGAAAACCCCGTTCAATCGGCAATAAGAACCTCTTCATAAATGCTCTCAATCCGACGGACAAGATGCCGGATTTCGTAACGCTCCACAATGGTGTTGCGGGCATTCATTCCGAGATTCGACCTCAATTCCTCATCCTGAAGCATGCCCTCAAGGGCTGCAGCAAAACCCGCCACATCGCCTGGAGCAATAAGCTGGGAATCGTGCCCGTCCGTGCAGACCTCCGCGATCCCGTCCACCGCCGAGGCCACCACCGGCAAGGCGCAGGACATCGCCTCCAGCAGAACCATTGGGGTCCCCTCGAAATCAGAAGTCATCAGCAAAGCATCAAAGGCATGGTACAGGGAGAGGCGATCGCTGGCATGCCCAAGGAAGCGTACCCTCTCATTGATCCCGAGCAGGGAGGCTTTGGCCTTCAACTCCTCCTCCTGCGGCCCCGTTCCGGCAATGACAAAGACCGCCGAGGGATTCTTGGAGAGGACCCGCGCGGCCACATCGAGAAAACGGGCGAAGTTTTTCTGGGGAACAAGCCTCCCCATTCCACCGATCACCAAGGCATCAGAAGGCAAACCCAGCGCAGACTTGGCAAGGGCCCTCTGCCCGTCCTCCGCGGGATGGAATGACTGGGAATCAATACCATTGGAAAGAGTCACGACCCGATCGGGATCCACCCCCTCGTGCAGGATCAAAAAATCACGGATGCTATGGGATACGGCAATCACCTTGGCGGCCAACCTGTTGGTCAACGCGTCGGCAAAAAGCATGACCGGGTTGCCGCGCCCCGCATCATTGCAATGATCATGGACGATCAGGGTCCGCTTTCCGGCAAGAGCCGCCAGAGGCTTCGCGATCAGGTTCGAGCCAAAGAGGTGAAAGTGGAGGATATCGGGATCAAGCCTCCTCAGGAGCCGAGGGAAATTGGGAATATAAAGCGGCGGCCACTTCCCGGGAGAGAGAGAATGAACCTTGATGCCCGCCTTCCCAAATTCCGCGGCAAAAACCCCAAGTCCATGCATGCAGGCCACCTCGACCTCGAATCGCTCCCGATCTGCATTCCTGCAAATTTCCAGCAGCAGGGTCTGGGCACCGCCGAGATCCAGACTGTCGATCACATGGAGAACCTTGCGTTTCATGGCGACTATCCCCCCTCGCCCGATGCCTTCAGAGCGGATAAGAACCTTTCCACGTTGGAGGAGTTATCAAGCCACTCTGCGACCATGCGGGCATTGCCCTCCTGCATGGCCGCGAGCTTCGACTCATCACTCAGCATCAGCCTGGCGGACTGAAGCAACATCGTAGGCGAGTCTCCCGCCAACACTCCGGATCCGAACTCACCGATCATCCCGTCGGGATCCACGCACAGGGAGAGCAGGGCCGTGTTTCCGAGGCCAGCCTGGATGAAGCTGTTGGGAAAACCTTCAAAGGTGGAGGTGTTCACGAAAATCCCGGCCGCATCGTAATGCTCCTGCACCTCGTGATAGGGCACCTTCTCGATGAACTCGAGATTGGGGATGGTGCGGGCCCGCGTCACCACCGAATCCCAAAGTCCCCTGTCCTCGCAGGGACAGATCATCCGGCAACGGGCTTCGGGAAGCGCTTCTGCAAGATCCAGAAAGAGATGGGGGCGCTTGATCGGATGGCAGCGGGAAACCCAGAGGAGATCCACTGACTTTGCCGCGGTTTTCGCGGCGCCCCGGGGAACGAGAAGGTACCTGTAGAAGGTGCAGTCCATTCCGCGCCGCCTGAAGACCTCGGCCTGATCGCGCGTGATGGAGTGACGTGCATCACACCTCCTGACAGCGAATTCAAAGAGTGCTCCGAAAATCGGATTTTTCCGTCGATACTCCCCGTTGATCTCGGAATCGAGCGCGCAGATGAAGTCGAGCTTGTAGCCCAGAAATGGCCTGAGCGCCCAGAGGATGAAGAGCCATGCCGTCCATCCCATGACCACAACCCACTCCGGGCGTTCCTCGCGCAGGACATTCACGACGCGGGGAATCGCGCCCATCATTTCCAGGATGCGTCCCGTATGAAATTTCCCGGCTTTTCTGGTCATCACCCCGTCGATGATCGCCCGATCGGACTGGCCGACATCACCCCCGGCAATGACGACTTCCTCGCCACGGGCGACAAGCTCCCGGGCGAGCAACGCCACCTGAAGCTCCGCTCCCCCCGAGGTGCGGGTCTGGCTCTTTTCCAGCACCAGATGGGCAAAGCTGGATAAAAAGAGGATTTTCACGGGTGCGCTTTCTGCTGGAAGAAGGCCCGTCTCTACCCGACCGAGGGAATCACCCGACGGATCAATCGCGCAGGATTTCCAGCCATGACACTGCCGGCATCGACGCTTTGAATGACGACGGATCCCGCGCCGATCACCGCCCCGTTCCCTATGGCCACAGGGCCGAGGATCACGGCATTCACGCCGACATCCACCCCGTCACCGAGCACCGGCACTCCCTCGCGGGGGGGCCTCTCGCCGATCGTCACGCCGTTGCGAAGGGTGCATCCGGAGCCCATGACGGCACGCTGATGAACCACTAGGCCGACGCCATGCTGAAGGGCAAGCCCCGGGCCGACAGACGTCTTGTAATCAAGCTCGATTCCCATCAACCAGTGGACAAGCAGTACGTAAAAAGCCAAAAGCGGCATTCCAAGGACCCAGAGCCCGCACGGCAGCCCGCGAACCCATTGACAGAGTCTGAAAAAAACCATCACGAACCGCCCCTTGGGATTGTTCGCATTCGCCGACCAGTCTTGTAGGATGAAGGAAACCATGGCTACGGGCTGACCCGATGAATCTTCACTTTTACATCCCGGAACACCACTTGCCGAGCAAAGAACGGCGTGATGAGTGGATGGCTGGCAGGATTCCCTCCCTGCTGGAAGGGGGCAAGTCGGCTTCAGCACAGGCGTGGCTCTATCAGACCTGGGCGGAACTCCGCACTCTCTGCGAATGCTCGCTTGTCACGGAACTTCCCGCTTCGGGAATCATCGTCACCCTGAGCAATCTCCTGCCTCAGGGATTCAGGGCGTCCTCCTCGCAGTTCATCGCCACCGTCGTCGCGGACTTTCTCCCTCACACCGGCTCCCATCTTCAGATCATCCAGAATGCCGCGCATGCCCGGCGCCTCCCCGGATCCGTGTTCATGCCTCACTGGCCGCAACCCAACCTGATTCCAAGAAACCCACAGCGCGGAGACCGATTGGAAACCGCGGCATTTTTCGGAGACCCCTCGAATCTCCTGACCGAACTGGCGGATCCATACTTTGCATCCCGCTTCAGGAGGGAAACCGGAGTGAATCTGGAAATCCGCGGCGCCGACCGGTGGCATGATTACTCCGATGTCGACCTCGTCTTGGCTGTTCGCGACTTTTCCAAATCGCGCCACCTCCATAAACCCGCCACGAAACTCTACAATGCATGGCTTGCCGGCGTCCCGTTGATCGGGGGCTCCGACTCGGCTTACGCGGCGGAAGCTGAAGCCGGAAGAGAATATCTCGCGGCCCATTCGACCCAGGATTGCATCCGGTTGGTCAAAGAACTCCGAGACACCCCCTCCCTCCGGAATCGCATCGTGGAATCGGGGCGAAAAAAATCGGCCTCACGATCACGCGATGCCGTCAGGAACAAGTGGAGGGATTTTTGCGTGGTGGAGTTGCCCGAGCGTCTCCGGCAATGGGAGAGGAGAAGTCTTTTGGAAAAACGCTTCTTTTGGGCGGCTCAGAAAAGTCTGCTTTTCATTGATCGGACCCTGCGCTGGTAAACGATCCTCATCAAGCAATCACAAAGGCCGGATTGATCGGGGGTGAAAGATCCCTTCCCAAATCGTCTTCATGGTCCAGAACGGATCTGAAACGAAGGCTTTTAGAATTTCCTCAATCATTGCGAAGGGGGCCTTTCTCCCAAGGGCGCCCGCCGCTTGGAAGTGATGCATGGCGACGGCTTGAGACACCATCTTCACACGGCATTCATTCCTGATATGGTCGTACAGACGCCAGAAATCACGCCGTTGCCGGGCATCAATCCCCTCACGGAAACCGGAGAGAAGATCTTGATCGGGGGAATGGGAGGGAAATTTCTTTTTCCACAGTCTCGTGGTGATGATTTCCGTCTCCTTTCTGGTTTTTTCAAGATTCTGATGTGAGAGGGACCCCTCCTGATGGCGGTAGGCCACCAGACGCTGGGCGAGGTTCATTCCTTCACCTTGCTCCAGCAACCGCCCCCATAACTCCCAGTCCTGACAAATCCGGAACTCCTCATCGTACAGGACGGGACTCCCATCGGCCCATTGCCGGCGGAACATCACTCCCGCATGGATGAAGGGATTGCGGAATGGAAGCGACCAACGGATCCCTTCTTCATCCAGCGGGACGTGAATCATGCCCGTGCAGGCATCCTGCTCATCAATCATCCATCCATTGACACCGACAATCATGAGCGCCGGTGTTTTCCGCGCGGCCTCCCACTGGCACTCGAGGCGACCCGGCAGTGAGAGGTCGTCCGCGTCCTGCCGTGCAATCCACACTCCACGCGCCTCTCGCAGGCCTTGATTCAGGCACGCAGTCTGTCCCTTGTTCCGTTCATTGAGGATGAGTCGTATCCGCTCATCCTTGGCTGCATACCTCTTCAGGATGCCCACGCTCTCATCGCTGGAGGCATCGTCTATGATCAGGAATTCATAATCGCGGAATCCCTGCGAAAGGATGCTCTCCACGGCTTCGGATAAAAACCGGCCGCCGTTATAAACCGTCATCAGAACGGACACCGATGGAGCAACATTCATCGAAATAGATCAGATGAGGCCTTGAAAGATACGCCGATGATCCTCCACCCACTGCCCGACAGCAAACCGTGCCTCGGCATGCTTCCTCGCGGCGGCGCCCATGACTGAAAGTTTCGGAAGGATCGTGGTGACCGCCCCCGCCAACTCTTCACCCGTCGGGGTATGGCGCCTTTCCCAATCGATAGGTCCTGGAACCAGCTTCCCGCAGGTATCGGGAACCAGTTCAGGCATGCCACCCGAGGCGGAGCCGATCACCGGGATGCCGCATGCCATCGCCTCGATCACCACCGTGGGACACGGATCCATGTATTTCGGATGAACAAGCAGGTCGTGGGCCTGATAAAGAGGGGCGGCATCCTCTTGTGAGAAGCGCTGCACACGCCTTACGGAGGCCTTGATGTCGAGCCGATCGACCGTCCGTTGGAAGTCAGCTTCCCCGTTTCTCCATTGGAACTTCCCCGCCACGGTCAGCTCCGCTTCGATTCCGCCGCGTCGTAACAGGGCAAGCATCTCCAAGACTGACGTCACCCTGTCGCGGGTTCCGTGCGTACCTGCCGCCAGGATTTGCAACGGGCCGTCACCACCCCGAGCCACTGGGGCAAACCGGACAAGATCGACAGGGTTGTAAAGAACCCCGGAGGGAACCTCCGAGGGCCCGAGAAAGCGCTCTGCCGAGATCTCGCAGAAGCGGCTCTGATAGATCACATGATCGGCCATGGAGCGCAGACGACGCATCGGCGCATTGAAGCGCTCGCTCTCCCGACCGGCCCAGGCGGGATATCCGATACCATTCTGATTCCAGACGATCCGGATCCCTTGATCCCGGCATCTGCGTAACAGATCCACGGCACATTGCGGCTGACTGCTGCTGACGGCGTAAAGGATGTCAAAGCTCCGCTCATCGCCTCCGAAAGCATCGCGCAGCGGCAGGAGTTTCACAGCACCTCCGTGCACGGGGCGTCCATCCTCCAACACCCCCCCGAAGCCCACGGAAGGGTTGCCGGAGTCATCCTTCCGACGAATCAGCCTGAGGAGATTCCGCGCCTGCCTGCGCTTGGGAAACTCCAACATGGATCGGACGCCTTCTCGGATCTGCCATGGGATCAAGGAACTCATGACATTCTTAATTCCTGCTAAGAAGTAATGCACCCAAGAGGTTCGCCGAAGTCCGCGAAGAGGGTAGATATCTTAGCTCCCTGAGCTCAGATACCATATGACGCGCCTGCTCCACCAAAGGCGTCGGATCTTCCCCCTCCCCATAGGCCAGTCCTGCATGGAAAACTTGCTCATAATGGGCGCAGTTCTCCGGGTAGATCACCGGACGCCCCTCTGCCAGCGCTTCCCAGATTTGCAGTGAAGCATCTTGATTTCCAGAGGCCACGACAAGGGGCTCTTCGGCCTCTTTATCCGATATTTTCACAAAAGGGATCGTAACCGTAGGCTGGCGACACCCTTCCGAGCGGAGATTGACGACATCCTGAACGGAAGGTGCGATCAAAGCAGCGTCACTCAACAACTCCTCCTTCGGCATTCCAGGCACCACCCACTGAAAACGAGTCGCCCCGCCGTTCTTCCATCGCGGCCAGCCTGCAATCTCAACTGCCGCGCCCACCTCCCTGGCAATGGTCACGCCTAGATCCTGAAGCATCGTTTCCACTCGCTTCATGATCCGATCAAGCGCGGCATCAATACCCTCCCTGTGATTCAAAGCCACCATCCGGGGAAGTTGGGGGCGGGAGATTCTACGCCGGATGGTAAAGAAAAGCTGTCCTAGAGCTGATACGGGCAGAAGAGGCCGTGATTTCGAACGCTTTGCAAGAAAACCATCCATCTCCGGAATACGCCGATACAACTCCTGCAACCCATGCTTCAGCGTTGACGTCGTGTGCGAGGCCTCCCAACGCTCAAACTGGGGCTGCACGGTAGGATTCAGCTCCCCTTCTCGGATATCAGCGGCAAGTCGTTGCGCCGCCTCAGTGCTGGAACGAAAGAGTGACTTCGACTCGAGAATGTCTCTCCCCACTCCGATGGGAACACTCAGGATTTTACACCGGCAGGCAGCGGCCTCCATGGCCGACTGCGGCCCACCTTCCCATCGTGACGGAATCAGATAGAGGTCGGCGGCGTTGTAGAGACGGTTCAGTGTGGCGCGGTCCAGAATATTGGTCCCGAAGTCATCCCCCGCCGCCTCTTTGCCCACAAAGGTGAAGGGAATACCCTCCTTTCCAAGCGCTTCCCGAATCCAATGACGTCGCGGTCCCGCAAGGAGCACATGAAATGAAATTCCCTGATCCTTCAGGCGCCGGAGAATCGCCATCATGAATTCGGGATTCTTCTGCACCTTCGGC
>JBEAOJ010000224.1:0-4979 GCA_041164985.1 Verrucomicrobiota bacterium
AGGTCACCGAGGCGCGCGCCTCCGTCGGTAAGGTCACTATCAATCAGAACCAGGCCCCGGCGGACGCCGCCCAACTCGCCGAGTACCAGAAGGCGCAGGGACAACTCGGCACCGCCCTCTCCCGTCTTCTCGTGGTGGCCGAGAACTATCCCGACCTCAAGGCGAGCGCCAACTTCCGCGACCTCCAGGCGCAGCTAGAGGGAACCGAGAACCGCATCACCGTGGAGCGGGGCCGCTTCAATGCCGCCGTGCAGGAGTACAACACGAAGATCAAGAGCCTTCCCACCGTCTTCTTTGCGGGATTCCTCGGTTTCCAGGCCAAGCCCTACTTTCAGGCTGACGCCGGTGCGGAGAAAGCTCCCGCCGTGAAGTTCGACTTCAACGGTGCTCCCGCCGCGAAGTAAAGCGCCGGGAAACAACCCATGCTTCCACGCCTTCTCCTGATACTGTTCCTCCTTGCGGGGGGTGGTCTGGTGAAGGCGTCGGCGGGGGAGACTCTTCCGCCAGCTCCCCGGCAGTATGTGACCGATGAGGCTCGGGTGATTGCCCCCGGTCTTCTCGCGCAGTTGAACCAGCGACTGGGTGCCTTCGAGAAGGCCACATCGACCCAGATCGTCGCGGTCGTTTATCCCAAGCTTCCCGAGGGGGCCTCGCTCGAGGACTACGCCCAGAGGCTCTACTCCGCCTGGAAGATCGGTACCAAGAAGAACTCCAACGGGGTTCTGATGCTTGTTTTCGTGCAGGACCGCAAGATGCGGATCCAGCCTGGTTACGGCCTCGAGGGGGCCATGCCCGACGCGCTCTGCAGCCGGATCATCCGGGAGACGATGGCCCCCGCCTTCCGTGACGGCAAGTATGGCGCGGGACTCGCCTCGGGGATCTCCGCAGTCATGCAGGCGACCAAGGGGGAATACAAGGGAACGGGCCGTAAAGCCGACAAACCGATGACCCTTCTTGATTTTCTCTTCTCCCCGCTCGGGTTTTTCCTTCTCGTGATGATCGTGCTCGTGGTCATCAACCGCAACAGGCGTGATGTGGGCCGGGGTGGCATCAGTCCCGGAGCGGCTGCCGCAACCGGGTTTTTCTTAGGTGGTATGGGTGGAGGGGGCGGCTCCGGAGGAGGGGATTCCGGTGGGTTTTCCGGCGGCGGAGGCGAGAGTGGCGGCGGGGGCTCAAGCGGAGACTGGTGACCATGAGCAGTTTCCTGAAAACCAGAAAATGGGAGGAGATGCGTCATCTCATCGGCGGGATCATCCTGCTGTTGCTGATTTTTCTGGGGTATTCGATCCCCACGATCGTGACGCTCCTGCTGATGCTCATCGTATCGTGGATGGCCATCATCTCCTTCACCGGATTCCGCACCGCGGTCATCGTCTCCGGAGGGAGCTTCCTGGTACGCTTTCTCCTCCTGGCTTTTCAGCATGGAAAGGTCCTCGGCGGGGAATCCTCGGGATTGCTGGATGACATCGAGGACTCCATGCAGACCTGCGTGCTTGTTTCGATGATCTTCGGGGCGGTGATCTGGGTCCGGAAGATCCTCCGTTCCAAGAGGGCGGGGTTTGACGAGGTGCTCGGTGCCGTCAACCTCTACATCTGGATCGCGATCATCTACGCCTGTCTCTACACGCTCATCTCTAGAAGCAATCCGGCATCGTTTCATCTGGATGTCCAGTTGTCGGGGGGGAGTGATGCCCTGCAGGTAAAGCGCGATTTCAACGAGCTTTTTTATTTCAGCTTCATTACCCAGACCACTCTGGGCTACGGCGACATTGTCCCGGTGGGCCATCTGGCGCGGTCACTCGCCATCTCCCAGGCGATCATCGGCCAGTTTTACGTGGCTGTCGTCCTGACCTACATTCTCAATCTCTGGATCCGTGACCTCGGGCAGCATGTGGATCCAGATGGAGATCAACCCGTTTCGAAACGGAATCATGGCAAGGTGGGTAAACCCAAATAAAGCAGATTCTGGATTGCTGCTCCCGGCCTTGTCTTTCGGCAGTCTTTCATCCCTCAAGCATGCCATCCATTCTCTTCATCAACCGGGTCTATCCTCCGGAAAGCGGGGCGACCGGGCGTGTTCTGGAATATGTGGCGGGTGGTTTTGTCTCGGCGGGTTGGGATGTCTCGGTGCTGACAACGGCAGGAAAGAGATCCGATGCCGGCGAGGAGATCCGGGGAGGGGTTAAGGTAATCCGCATCGCCTCGGGATTCTCCAAGAGAAGCCTTATCGCCAGGGCGTTCGGATATGCACTGATGATCCCGTCGCTTCTACTCAAAGCCCTGTTTCTCCCTCGTGCCGATGTGGTGGTGACAAAGACGGATCCTCCGATGCTCCTGATACTCGGTCCGTTCCTTAAGCTACTGAAGGGCTCGAAGCTGATCCACTGGGCGCAGGATCTCTATCCGGAGATCGCCGAAGAGGCCGGTGTGCTTCCCAAGCGGGGTCCGGGTGGCATGGTGACCGATCTGCTCAGGCTTCTCTCGACGCTCTCGATGAGGACTCACGATCTGACTCTTGCTGTCGGTCGCTGCATGGCTGAGCGCCTGAAGTCGAGGGGTATTCCGGAGGGGAGGATCCGTGTGGTGACCAATGCGGGTGTCGAGAATGACATTGAGCCGGTGTCCCGTGAAAACAACGATTTCCGGAAACGGCATGGCTTGGAGGGGGCGTTTGTCATCGAGTACTCGGGGAACCTCGGACGGGCACATGACTTCGGTACGGTCCTGGAGGCGGCTCGCCTGCTCGGGGAGCGGGGTGAGCCGGAGGTCAGGTTCCTGTTTGTGGGAAGCGGTCCCGGGGAGGTCATGCTCCGTGATGAGGTCGCGCGAACGGGGCTCCAGAACATCCTATTTCTTCCGCCTCAGCCGCTGGAATCTCTCTCCGAGAGTCTCGGAGCCGGGGATCTGCACCTTGTCACGATGAAGCCGGGAATGTCGGGACTGGTGGTGCCGAGTAAATTCTACGGTGTGATGGCCTCCGCCCGTCCGTGTCTGTTTGTCGGGCCCGAGGATTCGGAGGTTTCGCGCGTTATTCGCGCGTATGGTGTGGGAGAGGTGATCTCTCCGGGGGATGCCGGTGCCTTGGTGAGGGCTATCCTGAGGTATCGTGCGTCTCAGGAAATGTTGGCACAGGAGGGGGAGAGGGGCCTTCTTTTGCTTAGGGAGCAGGATTCCCTTGCCCTCTTGCTGAAGTCCGTCGCAGGTCTGATCAAATCCCCTTGATTCCAAAAGACTTGGGTCACTATAAGAGATATCGCCCCCTTATCAATGAGCCATGGAAGCCAATCAGCTTTGCCTGAAAAGCAGGTTTTCCCCGAAACTTGCAAATCAATCAGGGTTAGGGGGCACAGAAGGAAGGCCTATTTTGCCCTTTATCAGGGATGCTTCGATGTGCTGGCCTGGGTGGGAGTCTATTTTGGTCTCACCGAGATCACCGGTGATTACAATATTGTCACCCCCGCTTCGGTTCTGCTGCCGATGGGCATTCTGATGGCATCCATCGCACTGGTGGGAGGTTACAGATTTCGCACGGACTTTGCCTCCCTCCGTTATGCCAGCGAACACCTGATTGCAGCGGGGTGCTCCTATTTTGCCTCCGCATTCGGTCTCTATGTCGTGGCCTCCTTCGGTCCCGCGGCCACTTCCAGTCGCGCAATCTTCACGCTATCGGTCATTGCCTTCACGGTTGTTTCCCTGCTGACGCGAAGGATATTCTGGTTCTCAACAAGGAACTGGCGTGACCAGGGAAAACTCCTCGCCATCGTGGACAAGGATCTGGGGCCTGTCTTTTACAAGGATTACCTCGCCAGCAAGCAGCACCAACAGGTCGAGTATCTGGCTGCGGATCTTTCCCTGTTGGGCAGTCGTTTGGCCGGGGATGACTCACCCTTGCTCAAGACCGAAGCCGCTCATCTCCTTCCTCAACTTCAAGGAAACCATGTGGAGGCGTTTGAGGCTATCGTCATTGCCTCGCGGTTTTCTCACCTGGAGCATCGTGTGCTGGAGAGACTGGGGGAAATCCAGTTCAAACTGATGCCGGTGTATCTCATGGAAACCTTTTACGAGAACTACTGGCAGAAAGTGCCGGTGAATCTGATAGGTCCCGCATGGCCTCTGGAGACTGAGTTCACCCTGGTTCAGCACTCGGTCTACAGCATGATCAAGAGGTGCGTGGATTTCCTGATTGCCCTGACCGCATTGATCATAACTTCGCCGATACTGTTGCTGGTGATCCTGGTGATCCTGATTCTCGACGGGAGGCCGGTGATCTACTCACAGCCACGTGCCGGCATTCACGGAGTTCCTTTCACGCTCTACAAGTTCCGCACGATGAAGGTGGGAAGCGACAAGGGTGATGGCTACACACGGGAACGTGACAGCAGGGTGTCCCGACTCGGCTCCTTCCTGAGAAAGGCGCGTTTGGATGAGCTTCCCCAGCTCTGGAATGTGCTCAAGGGTGACATGAGTCTGATCGGCCCGCGCGCCGAGTGGGTGAGGCTGGTCGCTGATTACGAACGGCAGATCCCTCACTATCACTACCGTCATCTGGTCAGGCCGGGTATCACGGGATGGGCTCAGGTGAACTACCCCTACGGTGCCTCGCTGGAGGATACCGTCGAGAAATTCTCCTACGACCTCTACTACATCAGGAACTTCTCCCTTCGGCTTGATGCTGAAGTTGTCCTGAAGACATTGCATACAATGCTTTTTGGGAAGGGTAGGTAGGGGGAGAGGGAGGGAAAATTAGGAATGATGAATGATAAAAATCTTTGTCACCACCTTCTAAGGAAGCGCTGATTAAATCCCATGAAGCCGCTGAAGAGCATTTGCTGATTTTTGAAGGCGCGAGTGCTGGGCGATACCCGCAGCGGTCTCGCCCGAGCGAGCAACGCCGCAAAAATCGACAAATGGCTTCAGCCCTTCGGGTTGCAGAGATAACAGGCCGGGGGCTGCGTTGGCTTGGCGCTTACAGCCCACTT
>JBEAOJ010000225.1:0-3439 GCA_041164985.1 Verrucomicrobiota bacterium
ACGGACATCGGCGAAGGTGATTCTCTGGGATGAGCGGCTGACCACCGCGGCCGCGACCAAGCGCTTGCAGGAGGCGGGCCGCAACAGTCGCGACCAGCGCGGGGTGATCGATCAGGCCGCCGCCGTGCAGATCCTGCAGGACTGGCTGGATGGGCAGGGGATGTCCTTGTGAAGACTGGGTGAATCGAGAATTCCCCGGTATTTTCCTTATCCATGAAACTCCGCCTCCTTGTCGCCTACGATGGCACGGCTTTCCGCGGATGGCAGAGCCAGCGTGGCGGAGAGACCGTGCAGGATGTTCTTGAGGCAGCCGTGGCAGGAATTCTCGGGGAACGGGTCACGGTCCACGGCTCGGGACGGACGGACGCGGGAGTCCATGCGCTCGGCCAGACGGCCCATCTTGAAATCCCCCCTGACCGCGTTGCCCGGCTCGGGCGGCTCCAGGAAGCGGCGCGCTGGGTGGCGGCCCTGAACGCCTCGCTGCCCCCCGAACTCCGCGTGCTTCGCGCCACCAAGGCCGCGCCGGGCTTCCATGCGCGCTTCGCGGCCTCGGCAAAGATCTACCGCTACGAGCTCTGGCATGCGCCGGTTCTCCCCCCTCATCTGCACAGGCGTGCCTGGCATCTGCACGGTGATCTGGATCGCGCCATGATCCGCGAACTGTCCGGCCTCATCGAGGGAACCCATGATTTCCGCGGCTTCTGTGCGGACTCTGGCTCTCTCCCCGAGAGCACCGTCAGGACGATCCGCAGTGTCGCGGTGAAGCAGCGCGGCTCCGGCATGACCCTGACCCTGGAGGGAAACGGCTTTCTCTACCGCATGGTCAGGATGCTTGTCGGAGGGATGGTCCGGGTGGCGCAGGGGAAAGAGACCCGCGAATGCTTTGCCCAACGACTGGCCGCCGGGAAGCCGTGGCCGAATCCCGCGATGGCTCCCGCCGAGGGACTCTATCTGGTGAGGGCCATCTATGGCCATGGGGGGAGAAAGGCGCTCTCCCCGTCTGCTTGATCGTCGCTCTCCGGCTGGTAGCCTCATGAACGTGTTTCCTTCCGCGGTGCCCCTAAAACTGTTCGTGAGATTGTTCGCGATCCTGCTGGTGTGCAGTGGCGTGGGCATGCACTCACTCCGCGCCGAGTTGACGGCGGAGCAGAAAAAAGCCCTCTTCCGCAAGAGCCATCAAAGCTCCTCCACCTCCTCTGCAAAGAAGTCCTCCTCCGGAAGCTCCTCTGCAAAGAAAAAGAGTTCCTCCTCTTCAGGCACGCGATCTTCGGGGACGTCCTCCTCCGGCTCCGGCTCCTCGAAGAAGCGCTCCGCTTCATCCGGATCCAGCAAGAGTTCCCAGGGCAAGAGTTCCCCGGGCAGTGCCCAGCGGAACAACTCCTCCCCATCGTCCGCTTCCCATCCAGCCAATTCTTCCGGCGGTTCCCGGGATGGCTCGTCACCGGAAGCAGCCAAGCCGGCCACATCCCCCGGCTACCCGGCACCCCCTCCCAACACGGCCAACACTCCCTCCCCGTCTCCTTCCCTTCCTTTACCTCATGGCGCCACTCCCTCGGCACCGATCACCATCGAGAAGTCGGGCGTGGAGGCCGACCAGGGACTGGAGCCCGCCCCGACGCCTCCTCCCGCTCCGGAAGGGTTTTGGAGCAGGCTCTTCGGATCCCGTAAAAGCTACACCTATCTGAGTTCGTCGACGCGCGCGGCGATCGACCGCGCCCCCGTGCGGAGGGGTCGTTGGAAATACATCGTGATCCACAACAGCGGCACCCGCGAGGGGAACGCCCGCGTCTTCGACATCTACCACAGGCGCGTCCGACACATGCAGAACGGCCTTGCCTACCACTTCGTCATCGGCGACGGCCACGGCTCGGGCGACGGTCAGGTCGAGGTGGGTCCCCGCTGGACACGGCAGATCAACGGCGGCCATGTGGCGAGCGACTACCTCAACGACATCGCTCTCGGCATCTGCCTTGTCGGGGACTTCAACCGCGACACCCCGACCAAGGCTCAGGTCGGAGCGATCGAGGAACTTGTCTCCTACCTCCGCAACCGCGTCGGGAAATCGCAGGGTCGTCAGGCCATCGTCCACGCCCACAAGGAGATCAATCCCCGGCCGACCGACTGCCCCGGCGATCACTTCCCCTACGGATGGCTCCATGCCAAGTTCGGGAACGCCCGCTGATCCGCTTCCCGTGCAGCGTTCATGAAAACCCACCTCATCCTGCTTCTGGCCATTCTGGCCGAGGTGATCGCCACCTCCGCGCTGAAGGCCTCGGAGAATTTCACCCGCCCGATCCCCTCACTGCTCTTGGTGGCCGGCTACGGCACGGCTTTCTTCCTGCTCTCGATCACCCTGAAGACCCTTCCCATCGGCGTGGCCTACGCCATCTGGTCCGGGGTGGGCACGGCTCTCGTCGCGGTCGTCGGCTGGCTCTACTACAGGCAGAGCCTCGATCTTCCCGCCATCCTTGGCCTCACCCTGATCATCGCCGGCACCCTCATCCTCAACCTCTTCTCCAAGGTCTCGACACACTGAATCCCGATGGCATGCCCTTCTCGGGAATGAGGTGCAGGAATCAAGTCTCGCGCAGAGGCGCCAAGGCGCAGAGAATGTAATGGGATGAAAGTTCCCCCCATCCCTTTCATCTCCTTCATCCCTGTGAATCTTCCTTCCTTCAGCCTTCAGCCTTCAGCCTAAACCCCTAGCAAATGATCATCGGCATCACAGGCGGTACTGGCTTTATCGGCCATGCGGTAACGCGGGCCGCAACGGAGCGGGGTGACTCGGTCGTGCTCTTCAGTCGACGCGGCGGTGCAGGACGCAGGGCTTTCTCCCTCACCTCCCCGATGGATGTGACCGGCTGCGACGGACTGGTTCATCTTGCGGGGGAATCGATCCTCGGCCTCTGGACCCGTGAGAAGCGCCGCCGTATTCTCGAGAGCCGTGTCCAAGGGACTCGCCGTTTGGTCGAAGGAATCGCCGCCGCCCCCGTGAAACCACGGGTTCTTGTGAGCGCCTCGGCCATCGGGTTCTACGGAGACACCGGGGATGGAATCGTGGACGAGGATTCCCGGGCGGGAAGCGGCTTCCTTTCCGAAGTGGCGCAGGCGTGGGAAGCGGAAGCGGTCAAGGCCGAGGCTCTGGGAGTGCGTGTCGTGCGGCTTCGGATCGGTTTTGTCCTGGGACGCGACGGCGGAGCCATGAAACTGATCAAGCCCCTCTTCAGCATGGGCCTGGGAGGCCGACTTGGTTCGGGCAGGCAATGGATGTCATGCATCGAGGTCGACGACCTGGCCTCCATGGTCATGGTCTGCCTCCATGACGACTCGATCAGCGGCCCGATGAACGCCGTGATGCCGGAGCCGGTCACCAATGACGGGTTCACCAAGGCCGCCGCGCGTGCCGCCCATCGGCCGGCCCTCTTCCCGGCCCCGGCTT
>JBEAOJ010000226.1:0-2861 GCA_041164985.1 Verrucomicrobiota bacterium
CCCGTTTGGATTCGGAACCTCAGCAGACGATGTCGGAGCGTGTCCTGAAAAACTACTTTCGGATGCTCGATTACACACACCTCTACTTTACCCAAGGAGATGTGGACGAGTTCCTTCAGCGTTTTTCACCGACACTCTCCTCGGAGATCCTGCACGGTGATCTCAGCGCGCCCCGTGAGATTTTCACTCGTTTCCGCCAGCGTGTGGAGGATCGTGTTGCCAAGAACAAAGCTCTGGCGGCCGCTCCCCACGATTTCACCAGTGACAAGGCCGTCCAGATCGACCGCAAGAAGGCCCCCTGGCCCGCCACCATCGAGGAGGCCGACCAACTCTGGGCCGACCGGATCGAGGCGGAACTCCTGCAGGAGAACCTGAACGAGCATCCTCTCAACCCCCCGGCAAAAGTCGTGACGAAACGTTACGACCAGTTCCTCAAGAGCGTGAACGATCAGAGTGACGAGGAAGTTGTGAAGACATTCCTTGTGGCGCTCGCCCAGAGCTACGATCCCCACTCCGAGTACATGAGCCCTTCCGACATGGAGAACTTCAACATCCAGATGCGGCTCTCCCTTGTCGGAATCGGTGCCGTCCTTCGGACGGATGACGGCTACGCGAAGATCGTGGAAGTCGTTCCCGGAGGGCCCGCCGACAAGGATGGTCGCCTCAAGCCCAACGACCGGATCGCCGCCGTCGCCCAAGGGAAGCAACCTTTCGAGGATGTCGTCGACATGAAGCTCGACAAGGTGGTTGAGAAAATCCGCGGCGCCAAGGGATCCCAGGTCCGTCTTCAGATCATTCCCGCCAATTCCACCGATCCCTCAAAGAGGAATGTCATCGAGATCACGCGCGAAGAGGTGAAACTCAAGGAATCCGAGGCCAAGGGGGAGGTGATCGAACTCAACGACACCGACGCGAGGAAGATGAAGTTCGGCTGGATCACTCTTCCCTCGTTCTACGCTGACATGGAAGGAAAAGCCAAAACGTTGGCCAGCAGGGATGCCCCAACGGAAGGCCCCAAGAGCACAACCAAGGATGTGCGCCGTATCCTGGAGCGCATGAAGAAGGAGGGGATCGAGGGACTTGTGATCGATCTTCGCCGCGACGGGGGTGGATCGCTCGAGGAGGCGATCAACCTGACCGGTCTCTTCGTGGGCCCCGGAGCGGTCGTTCAGGCAAAGGATGCCAATGGCAAGGTGACGGTTGCCCGTGACGATGACAAGGAGCCCTTCTACACGGGGCCGGTCGTCGTCCTTGTCAACAGGCTCAGCGCCTCGGCAAGCGAGATCTTTGCCGCCGCCCTGCAGGACTACGGCCGTGCCATCGTGGTCGGTGACCAGAGAAGTTTCGGCAAGGGCACGGTCCAGACATTGCTGGATGTGGGCAAGTTCATGCCGCTTTTCCAGGACCAGGGGGCGAAGGCCGGATCGCTCAAGTTGACGATCCAGAAATTCTACCGGGTCTCCGGCGGTTCCACCCAGCACCGGGGAGTTCTCTCGGATATCGTGCTTCCCTCACCCACGGACACCCCGGAAATCGGGGAGAGTTCGCTTCCCAATCCTCTGGCCTATGACGAGGTCGACCCCCAACCCGTGAACAGGTTTTACTTCACCGCCCCTCTGATCGAAACGCTCAAGAATCGATCCCAGGAGCGGGTCGCCAAGGATCGCGAGTTCGCTTACATCAACGAGGACATGAAGCGCTTCCGGGAGAAGATCGAACTTAACCGGCTTTCCCTTAACGAAAAAGCGCGCAAGGAGGAGATTGCCCAGGAAAAGCAGCGCAAGGAACAGCGCAAGGCCGAGCGGAATAAGAATCCCGTGCAGAATCCCCCCGCCTTGGAAGTCACGCTCGATACCGTGGACAAACCCGTTCTGCCCAAGGTTGTGGCAAAAAAGAAGCCTCTACGCGACAAGGCGGCAAAACTCTCCGAGGATGGCGAGGACTCTGACGAGGAGGAGAGCCCCGCCAATGTGCCTGATCCCGTCAAGCGTGAGGCACTCAACATCCTCAAGGATCTTACCACCGAAATCCAAGGGATGAGGACGGCCAAGGCGGTCCAAGGTAATTGACCTGCTGATCCTTTGATCCCGGCTCGCGGGTGTGAGATTGACAGCCTTGGCCGGGAATATTTTACTTACCTTTCATTTCTGTCCCCAAAATCGTGAGCGATACTCCCTCCACTCCCCCCGCTTCACCGAGTCCCTCCGGGAATCCCTCTCCAAATCCCGGTGCTCCGGTCAAACTTCCACCGCTGAAGTTGCCTCCCAAGCCTATTCCAGCAGTTGGAGCCACTGCCGGCACTGCAACAGGATCGCCTGTTCCGCCGGCACCGCTGAAGCCATCAATGCCACAGATGCCTCCCGGCGCGTCGCCCGCCGCCGGTGCCGCAACTCACGGAACTCCGGCTCCCAAGCCCCCCGGAGGACCTGCAGCGCCCTCAGTGCCTGCTCCTTTGAAGCCGCTGACCGGAGTTTCACCAGGAGGGGTGAAGCCTCCCGGTATGCCTCCGGTTGCGCCGACACCCGCTCTGTCTCCTCTCAAGCCACCCGCTGGTGCCGGGGCTTTAGGAGCGGAATCTGCGGCCGGCGCCTGCTCCGTCTCCTCTCAAGCCGCCTGGTGCTGCTCCCGCGCCGCCTGCAGCTTCTGCTCCTAAAGCTCCTGCACAAGGTGGGGGCACTCCACCTGTTGCGCCGGCACCTGTGCCTGCTCCTCTCAAGCCACCCGGTGCCGCTCCCGCGCCAGCCGCGTCTTCTGCACCTAAAGCTCCGGCACCAGCGGGTGGAACGCCTCCGGTTTCTCCGGCATCAGCCCCCCTTAAGCCGCAACCTGTCGCCGATGGTTCTCCGGCCAAGCCGATGCCC
>JBEAOJ010000227.1:0-4592 GCA_041164985.1 Verrucomicrobiota bacterium
TCCCTGCGGGGGTTGGTGCTGAAGGCCGGCAGGCGGAAGATGACGAAGGTCCGCTCGAGAAGATCGAGGTATCTCTCGATGGTTGCCTGGCCATCTGAAGCCGGGTGGCCAGTTCGTTCACGGAGACTTCCGATCCGGCCTGACGGGCGACCTGGAGCTGGAGGCGCTGCAACAGATCTGGCGTCTTGATCAGGCCGGACAGGAGAACGTCTTTCCACAGGTAGTCGGAGCTAAGCTCGCGCGGGAGCGGAACGGGATCGATGCTGGTTACGACCTCGGGGATAACTCCCGAGGGCCATCCTGCGCATCAGGCAGACCCTCAACTGGGCATAGAAATTCTTTCACATTCTCACCCGTTCTCTTCTCTTTCAACCTTCTGAGCCTCTACCAAATAGCCCTTAACTCCCACTCAAACTGCCGCCAGCCTGCCACCCTCCGCCAGACCCTCTCCTTGTGTGGCGCCATCATCGGCCCTGCAGGAAACAATGCCGTCCTCCATATCTCCTCTCCTTGGGGTGGATTTGCCAAACATAAGCCTTTGATGGATTCCATCTTTCACCGGCCCCCCTCCAACTTCGCCTAAGTTCAGAGATCCCCCTCTTTTCAAACAGCATCCCTACACTTCTAGACTTCACTTGGAAGTTGCATTACTAGTGGTTTCCTTGTTCCTGCTCAACTTTTCGATCCGGCACACTTCCACTGATTAACGTGAAGCCATACTATTCCTGCATGGCTCTTTCGCGCCTTGTCCTGCACCTCATCTTCTCCTCGCGCCATCGCGCCATTTTAATCTTAACAGGCACCTAATCGATACGCCCTCGGAGGTCCACTACTGCCATCGGCCAGCACCTTACGCCAATTGACTTGCTCATTCCCATGAGACTCGCCACTCGCTGCACTCGGGCTGCCTTCGGCACTTTAACCGGCTCATTCCTTTCGCAGGTTGCATCTCTTTTATCATCGGAGTTCGGGTTTATTCAGCGGTTCCCAATAGGATACTCCGGAGATCCGCAGGCATGCGTCCCTCATAGAGCGCGCGTCCTATGATGGCTCCGTGGATACCGGGAACGGTGGCAAGTTGACGGATATCCTCGGGACCGGAGACGCCGCCGCTGGCGATCAGGTCGCACGGAACAGCCGCAGCCATCTCGCGCATGGCGGCAAGATTCGGCCCCTGAAGCATCCCGTCGGTCGCGATATCGGTGTAGATGATCGTACGGATCCCGGCATTCACCGCCTCACGGGCAAGATCGAGCGCCGTGAGCTCCATGGTCTCGACCCATCCCTTCACGGCCACCTTGCCCTCCTTGGCATCGATGCCAACGGCAAGACGGGAGGGACCGAAGGCTCCCGCCGCCTCGGCAAGGAATCCGGGTTCGGCCGCCTTGGTGCCGATGATCACCCGATGAATCCCGGTGGAGAGGCCGGCCTCGATTGATCCGGAGTCGCGCATTCCGCCACCCAGTTCGCAAGGAACCGAGACGGCCTTGGTGATCGCGCGGATGACATCGAGGTTGCGGCTTTTCCCCTCGAAGGCCGCATCCAGATCGACGAGATGAATCCAGTCGGCGCCGGCAGCCTCCCATTGAAGGGCCATCGCCACGGGATCATTGCTGTAGACGGTTTTCCTGGCGGCCAGTCCCCGCTCGAGGCGGACGACCTGACCATCCATGAGATCAATGGCGGGATAGAGCAACATGGTGGGAAATAAAAAGTGAAAGGTGAAAGGTAGAAGGGTGACTACAGGGATGTGATGAAGTTCCGAAGCATGGAGAGACCGAGTGCCTGGCTCTTCTCGGGATGGAACTGGACGGCGCTCAGATTTCCGCGGCTGACGCTGGATGCGAACTCGACACCGTAGTCGCAGGTCGAGGTGATCACCGAGGCATCCTCGGGCACCGGATAGTAAGAGTGGACAAAATAGAAGTCGGGGTTGTCTCCAAGCCCTTTCATCAGCCGATCCAAGGGAGCGGTGATATGAAGTTGGTTCCAACCCATGTGGGGGATCTTGAGTCCGGCGGCCTTTGGAAAATGAACGACCCGCCCCTTGAGGGCGCCAAGCCCCTTCACTCCCGGAGATTCCTCGCTCGACTCGAAGAGCAGTTGGTACCCCAGGCAGATCCCGAGGTAGGGGCGGTCCGCAGCGAGCCATTCGCGTAGGAAATCCCAGAGCCCGGCCTCACGCAACTGGCGGGCGCAGTCACCGAAGGACCCGACACCGGGCACGACAAGCGCGTCGCACTTGGCCGCCCCGGCGGGAGTGCGGGCCAGCACACAGGATCCGCCCGCATGCTCGATGGCGCGCTGGACGCTGCGGAGGTTTCCGCTGCCGTAATCGACAAGTCCGAGGAGCGGAGAGGAACTCACAGCACTCCCTTGGTGCTGGGGATTCCCTTCACGCGCTCATCGCGGGAGACAGCGACATCAAGTGCGCGTCCGAGTGCCTTGAAGATCGCCTCGGCCATGTGATGGGCATCCCTGCCCGCCAGAATGGAGACATGCAGGGTGAGCCCTGCCTGGACGGCGACGGCACGCAGGAACTCCTCCACGAGCTGGAAGGGGAAGAGCCCGATCGCCTCGACGCCGCGGGGAGCCTCGTAGGCCAGGAAGGGGCGGCCGCTGCAATCGACGACGACCCGGGCCAGAGCCTCATCCATCGGGACATAGGCGTGGCCGTATCGGCGGATTCCCGCCTTGTCACCAAGTGCCTTGGCAAGGGCCTGCCCCAAGGTGATGCCGACATCCTCCACCGTGTGGTGGTAATCGACCTCGATATCCCCTTTTGCAAGCACCGTGAGGTCGAGCAGACCATGGCGGGCAAAGAGCGTGAGCATGTGGTCGAAAAACGGGATGCCCGTGCGAATATCGGGGGTTCCCGCCCCATCCAGGGCGAGGGTCAGCTTGATGTCGGTCTCGCCGGTCTTGCGATCGACCGTGGCGGTGCGGGCGTGCGTCGTCATGGTTTTGAAGGAGATGGTGATGGAGATGGAACCTGTTTCTTGGCGGCCTCCGCTTGGGCCTTGAGCGACAGATCGAGCTGCTCCTTGAGTTTGGCGTTCTCGATGTTGGCAGGCCAGAGTTTTTGGGAAAGCCCGAGCTGTTCCTGGGCTTCCTTGAGTTTGCCCTCGGTCAGAAGGCGGGAAGCTTCCCCGGCCGCAGCGATCCCCTCCCTCATGGGTGTTTTCTGAAGTAGGATGAGACGGGCCTTCTCGGCGGTGACCAATGTCTGAAGGGCGTCCAGCGCTTCCCTGTTGTTCTGGAACACCGGGAAAAATTTCGACCCGTCGGCGGTTGCCGCAGCCATCGCTTTCTTGGCGAGGGCGGCATCCTTTTCCATGGCATCCCTGAGTTCCTTGGCCTGGTCTGCGCGGGCATTGGCCAAGGTTTTCTGGCGGCGTTTTTCGAAGATGTCGAAATTTGCGTTGGCCAGACCGATTTTCCCCTGAAGCAGATCGATCGACTTCAGCGCGGCATCAACGGCATCGGGAAACACCTCCGAAGCGGGATATTTCACCTCAAGCAGTTCATAACATTTCAGGGCACCCACCGGATCCTTGGCATCCATCCGGTCCTTTATCTCGGCGAATTGGATCTTCGCCCCGAACTGATAGGGATCCGCCTCGATCTTGGCAGCCTCGATCCAGGTGCCGTTGATCCGCTTATCCCCCTGTCGCAGTCTGGCACGCTCGGCCTCGAGGGAGCGAAGATCCTCGCGTAGTTCCGTAAGATGACGGGAATAGGGATACTGTTTGAGGTATTCTGGGATTTTCTTCTCGATCAACTGATCATGGAAGGAGGTATCGAGAACCGTCTGCGGGGTGGCCAGACTCCCGAGATCCTTGAAGGCCTTTTCATCGGAAGGTGTCACCGAGATCGTCGCGATCTCATCCTTGGTAACGAGTTTCTGGTCCTTGATCGTCGGGGTTGCAAAATACTCGATGAGGACACCATCGGGTCCGTCATTGATGACATCCCCGTTCAGGACCTTTCCATCCTTCAGCGTGATGCTGTCCGCCATCACCGAGAGCACCGGGCAGAGCAGGAGCGCCGGCAGCAATGTCTTTCCGACTTTCATGAAGCGTAAAAATTATCCATTTCGGGGGATATTGCCACCCTGTGATTTTATTTTTTTTGGAAACGTGGCGAAACAATTCCCGACCCGATCAGGAAGCACAATCCCCTGCCGCCAAGTTATTCAAGCGATACTCAGTCGATGAATCGCTTCTCGATGCCCCCGTAGGCGTCGATCCGGCGGTCCCGCAGGAAGGGCCAGTGAGTGCGCTGCGTGTCCATGAAGCGGCGGTCGAGGTCGACGACAAGGACCGTCTCCTTGTCGGCCGGAGCCTCCGCGATGATCATCCCGTTGGGAGCGGCCACGAAAGTGCCTCCCCAGAACTCCAGACCATCGCCACCAGCGGGTGCCTCGTGCCCGATGCGGTTCACCCCGCAGACATAGCAACCGTTGGCCAGCGCATGGGCCCGCTGGGCGAGTTGCCAGGCGGCTTTCTGGTTTTCTCCGTACTGTTTCTTCTCGGAGGGATGCCACCCGATCGCCGTGGGGTAGAAGAGCACCTCGGAACCCTGAAGCGCCG
>JBEAOJ010000228.1:0-4897 GCA_041164985.1 Verrucomicrobiota bacterium
CTGGCGAAAAGATAAGGCTTGCGCCGCCCCAGCTTGGAAACCGTGTGATCGCTCATCCAGCTGAAGAGCATCACCAGAAAACTCAGCGCGAAGCCGTTGACGGAGTTGATCGTGGCCTGGAAGTTTTCGCGAATCCCGAGCTCAAGCATCCGCAAGGCAATGAGCGGGCCTGTGATCATTCCGGCCACATGCCAGCTGATATTGCACAGCCCGATGAGCGCAACGTTGCGGACCATGAGTTTCCGGTCGGCGTAGTAGGCGACAAGCTCAGGCGCCTGTGCGGGAATGGCATCGGCTGCAGTCGCGGGGGACGGGGTGGAGTGATTTTGCATTTATACTTTAATAAAGAACCCCGCCGCAAGCAGCGGGGTATTTAGTTTTTTTTCTTGGGTCGCCCCAAGGGGCGGGGAATTTACCCTCATGTGATTAAAAAAAGAACTTATGGTTATATTTAAAATGTGGCGATAAGTTTCACGGGGTGGGGCGTCTTCAAAGCCTTCCTAAGAAAAATGTCGGATGGTGACTTCTCCGGAAAAAGCTTCATCAGGAGCGCCGTTGTCTGCTCGATGCGCTCCAAGGAGGCATTGTAGATTTCCCGGCAGTCTCGGAAATGCGAGGAGTGGCCGCCCAAATTGAGGTCGATGCCGAGGGGAATCACATTGCGATAGGCCTGGGCATGCCCTTCCTCCGTTCCGGGAATACTGTGGTTTGCACCGGGCATTTGGAGGGAATCGGCTTCGCCGCGCGTCTGGATGGAGTCACCTGAAAGAAGAATCCGCCGCCCTTTCCAATCCAGCCAGTAACCGGCGTGCACCAGGCAATGACCGGGAAGATGCACCGTGTGGATCGCGGTTCCATGCCAGAGCAGCGGACTTTGACGCGTCATTTTGAGATCCACCGGACACGCCTTCCACCCGATATCATACCACGGCAGAAGGGCGGGATAGGGATAGTCCTCCGGGTGTTCGATCACATCGGCAACAGGGCCCCATGCTCCAAGTCGGCACTCCGGATAGCGCCGTTGCACCTCGGGCCAGAGATCGTAATGGTCGCCGTGGAAATGGGTGACCAGCACGAGATCGATAGCCTTGAGACCCGCTTCGGCCTCGAATTTCCTGAGGTCGGCCTCAAAATCCTCCTTCCGGGAGGGATTGCCGTAATCGCACGGTCCGGGATCAATCAGGAGCCCGAATCCCTCGGGGTTGATGAAGAGGATGATGTTGCCGAAATTGGTGATCTGGTAAACCGAGTCGCCGTGGTCGAGGTAGCGGCCGAATCGGGGCGGTTCCTTTTGCGGGAACGCCACCGGCGAAGTCTTTGTGAAATTCAGAAAATCGGCGACGCGCACCGCCAGCGCGTCAAGCAGGGAAGCGGGCTCGCGCACAGGACCGCCGGTGGAGGGAAACATCCATGCGGGTTTGAGCGCCGCCGCATCGCTCAGCGTGGAGACGATGCGCTCCCAGGGGAGGCCGGCATAGTCGGACTCGAACCCGTGCGCATCGGGCAGATGGCCGCTTCCCTCCACGAGATCTCCGGAAAACAAGGCAAGCGTCTCCCCTCCCCGCTCCAGCGCCAAGCCGACGGAGTAGAAATTCCTGACCGAGAAATCGAGCACGCGAAAGCGGAAGCTGCACCACTCGAGCAAGTCGCCGGGCTTGAATGTCTGAAAACCCGCAAGTGGCCTGGAAAGCGGCTGCACGATGAGGCTACCCGCGACCCCGTAGGTCTCGCGGCCGAAGGTCACCATCCACTCCTCGGGATGTTCCCAAGTGGTGCGCGCTTTTTTCCAATAGTCTTCGGAAGCCTTGGCGACCTCGGAAAACGAGGAAGGCAGACGGATCAGCGCTTCAAAGTCGCCTCCCTCGGCGGCCAGCTTGTCATCGACTTGCGTGTGCCAGATTGCCTCCGGCAAGGGATGCCCTGCGGCAAGGATCGCCGAGGGTTCCAGGCCTGCGATGCAGTTCACCAACAGGCTGGCACCCCCGCAGAGGAGGAGATGGCAGGATATCCCGCCGCTGGAAACCGACGCCACGGAGAGGTCCGGGGCGATGGCGACCGGGCTGGAGAAGGAGATGTTATTCACGAGAGGAAATCTCTTTCGATCTTTTCAATGCGCTGCGCAGCACAAAGGCGGTGCACCAGGAGTGCGAGAATCCGGCGAGATTGCCGTGGTTGCGGTAGTGGGGGCCGACATCGTAGTTGGACCGGCGCTCGTCCTGCTCGAACAGGCGAACGGAATTTCCCAGCGCCGACCAGTCGATGAAATAGAACTGCTCGGTGACCATCCCTTCGTAGGCATTAAAGTGACCGTCAACAAGCGGAGTGAGTTGCGCGGAGAAGCGCCAGTGGTCATCAGCCAGATCGCGCCAGCGGTGGTCACCGGTGAGCGCGGCCAACTCAAGGAGGCTTTCCTCGACATCAAGTCCGTAAATATGAAGGTGGTTGTTCTTGAACGAGGCAAGGTCCCCCCCCCTGCTCTTCAGCTGGTAAACTCCGATGATCGTCTTCGGATCGAGCGAGTGGTTGAAGGATTTGCGCCATGTATAGAGCCAACGTGCGGTTTGAATGGCCGTCTCCAGATCCACCGGCCGCCGGGTCACGCGATAGCCATCCAGATAGGCGTTCACGGCGATGTAGATATCCTCGGAGGTGACGCATTCACCGACATCTTCCGGCGCACCGAAAAGGTGTCCCGACTCGACGGCGGGGCGGTAATGATCGAGCCCTTGCGCGATCAGGTCCGTGTCACTCCACTGATCCATCGCGGAAAGTTCCGCCCAGACCGAGATCCAAATCATGGAGGCGGTGCCGTGCAATCCCGCGGGTTTCCCGGTGCGGGCCCCGACACTGAGAGGGAGAGGCCAGCCGTCCCGTGCGAGACCAGCCACCCGAATGGCTTGGGCAACGAGCTGATCCTGCAATGCCCCGGAAAAGGAGAGTGCCTTCCCGTGCCGTCGCAATGAGCGGGCGGCGCGCCAGATGGCGTCGCCGAGCGTCCGCATATGAAGGTGATCCGGGTTGCACATCCAGTTGCCATCAAATCCATCCGGCGACTTCGAGTCGAAGATGCCCGGCTTTCTTCCACGAGAGGGAGCGAAGCGGGTCCACCAAAAGCCGCTCGGAGAGATCAGGCCGGAATCGGTGAGGTTTTTCCAAACCGCCTCGACCGCACGCATCGCCTCGGCGTCATCACATTTCACAGCGTATTCGATAAGAGCCTCCAAGACGACCCAACCGCTAACCCAGCCGAGCGCCATCTCGTGCCGGTCAAGCGAGGCACCCATGGCCTCGGCGATCTGCTGTCCGACACGATCAAAGGCGACCGTGTAGCGGAAGTAATGATCGTTCGGATGATAGTGCCAATTCAGCAGTGCGTTCCGCGTGACCTTGGCATAATCGGCTTCCGGCAATTCGAAGGCGCGGTCCTCCCGGGAGTGGTAGTTGGTCTGGAGAAACTCCAATATCGATTTGTAATCGCCCTCAAAGCGGAGTGCCCGGACCGACCAAGTGACCTCGCGCGAGTGGTCCGCAATCGAGGAACCAGTCACAGGCATTGTATAATCATGGCCCGCATTGCGATAGGGCCGCTCGCTCGCGGGCAACGAAGCAACAAGCACCGGACGGCCACCATCAAACTCGAATCCGACGCTGGCACAGAGGCCGGCCGATTCCGGCATGACTTCAAGAATCCACCAGGCAGATCCATCGTTCACCGCCGCCAGCGGCTGCGTCGCGCGCCAAGTATGGATTTCCCAAAACGAGCTCTCGAACCGGCGTGGCCCCTCAAGACCGGACCGAAAGCGCGGATAGTATTGGCCCGTCGTGTCCTGCTGGTTATCCCCCCAGAAGACACCGGGAATGCACCAGAACGGCTTCGGGGTTTCCGGAAGCGTGATCCTGCAAGTGGCGGCGAACGACTCGCCCGCCGGAACCGTCCAAAAAGACTGGATCCAGCCTTGGTCGTTGAGGTGAGTGGAAGTTGGAGCCGTACCGTTCCAGCTGATTAGTTGATGGAGATTCAGCATGGTTTTTTGATCATGGGCAGTGGCGACGGGATTGGAAAAGAAGGAAGTTTCAGCCATTGCGTCTTTCCTTGAGCCAGAGGATGGCGTTGATGGCGTGGGCATAGGGAACGTCCCGATGCTCGAGGGTATTCCACTCGATGGCGAAGCTCTCCTCGAGATACGGCGTGTCATCGGGCCGGCCGATGAAGCCGATCACGGTTCCCTCGGGAATCTGGGTAACCCGGAATCCGTAGGCCACGGGTTGCCGATAGCCGATGCCGTTGTAGAGCGAGCGGTTAAGGGTGTTGTGTCCGGCCGTCCATTGAATCTGCCGCTCGGCGAGCGCCCGCCAGGCAGACCTCGTTGATGTAATCCACGTAGGCCTGACGCTCCGGACCGTAGGCGATGTCATGGAGATAGATCAGGTGGAACTGCTTCTTGAAGGCCCCATGATTGCCCGTAAACTTGTCGAAGGGCTAATCCTGGAGATACAGCCCCTGGCAGCCGCACTTGACGAGAAACTCGAAGTAGGCGTCATCCAGATGCTCCAACTGGGGCTTGGGCGGATGAGCGATGCGAATGGGAGGCGGAGCGGGGTTTTTCATGATTCGATTTTATTTTTCTTTTCCAAGCACTCAATCCCATTTCTACGCCACAATAGAATTGCCGATTTTTTAAAATAAGGATTGCCGCTCCCATGCCACCCGCAAGATTCGTTCTCGCGAATGCAGACAACCAGATATCAATAATTAATGCCCGACCCCTTTGACCACGCCGGTCGGCACCAGCAGCACCTCGACCCCCTCCTGCTCGAGCAGGCCATCCAGACCATTGATCCCGCTGTCGGCGCAGATCGCGATGGCGCAGCGCGCGCCCTTGACCTCGAAAATATT
>JBEAOJ010000229.1:0-8978 GCA_041164985.1 Verrucomicrobiota bacterium
CGTCTGCCGATGAACGAGTTCGAGGACTTGGGAGAGGATGTAGCGGCCAGAGTTCATGGCCGAGTATCCTCAAAAACCGCCGCTCAAAGTTCAAATGCGTCACATCCATTTTGGATCGCAAGTCACTCATCTTGAAGAATCAACAAAAACCACCAATCGCCCTCTCAACCGGACACTAGTGATGTTTGATTAAATCAGCATTTCCTTAAGGAGACCTCTTCGGGCTCTTCCCCATGAACGGTATCGAGCGGGTCGATGGAACCGAGTGAATCCAGGTGGCCACCGATGATCTCCTCAAGCTGTGTGAGGGTGGCGACCTTCGATAGGGAGGCGCGCAGCGGCCGCGCACCCGGCATGCCGCGCGTGTAGGCCATCAGACGCCCGCGCATTCCGTGCATGCCGTGTGTCTCCCCGCGCACGCCCACCTCCTCGCGGCAGTGGCGGAGGACAAGGTCCCAGCGCTCCATGAGGGTCGGCGCGACGAAAGGTTTTCCCTCAAAGGCATGTTTCACCTCGGTGAAGATCCAGGGATTCGCCATGGCGGCACGGCCGATCATGAGGCCGGAAACCCCGCTCCCGAGACGCCTGAGCGCCGTGGCGGCGTCGGTGATGTCGCCGTTGCCGATCACGGGGACTCGCACGGCGGCGGCCACGGCGGCGATCACATCCCAGTCGGCGTATCCCGAGTAGCCTTGGGCGCGCGTGCGACCGTGGACGGCGATACGGCGGATGCCTGCACCCTCGAGCAGGCGGGCCGTGGTGACGGCGTTGACGGAGCGCTCATCCCAGCCGATGCGGATCTTGGCGGTGACAGGAAGAGGATCGCAGGCCCGTACCACGGCCTCCGCCACCCTCTCCAGAAGCGGGCAGTCGCGCAGGAGCGATGATCCCCCGTTCCTGCAGACCACCTTGTTGGCCGGGCAGCCGAAGTTGATGTCGATGAAGTCGGGATGCACCCAATCGCGCACCTGTTTCGCCGCCTCCGCTAGTCGTTCCGGATCGGCCCCGAAGAGCTGGACGCCCATGGGTCGTTCGGCCTCGGTGAACTCCAGATAACCGCGGGTCCGTGCATTCCGGTGCATGATGCCGTCCGCCGAGACGAACTCGGTGGTCAGGACATCGGCCCCCTTTTCCTTGCAAATGTTGCGGAAAATCGAATTCGTCACCCCGGCCATGGGGGCCAGGAAGAGCGGCAGGCTCCCCTTCACCATGACCCGTGGGGTCAGCAGGGAGCCTCGGAGGAAGTCTCCGTGGGGGGCTCGGCGGCAGCGGACCCTTCCGCCGGCTCCGTGGTCTCACCCTGCGGTGATTCCGCCGGAGAGGAAAGTCCTGAGAGAAGGGCCGTGACTTCTTCCTGCACCCGGGCGAGGTCGGAGAGCGAGAGGTTCGGATCGGCAATGAGGAAGGTCTCGCCGGTTCCGGCGCGCTCGTAGACCAGGATGCCTTTGTCCGCGGAGGGTTGGGGGCGCAGGATGCGCTTGCGCTCCAGCATCACGGCGAGAAGGTAGCGGGTGTTCGTGTGGGCGGGATCGTTGCTCTCGAGGAGGCGTCGCAGCATGCCCTCGGCATCGTCGCGCGGAAGCGGTTCGGGGGGTGGGGGTGCCGGCGGTTCGAATTTCGAACGCCATGAGGAGAATGGGGGCGGCTGCTGGGGATCGGCCGCCAAGGAAGACCACGCCTCCTCGCAGAGATCCCTCCTGAGGAATCCGTCCCCCTCGCGGTAGAGCGCCGTATGGAAGGTCTCACCCTCGGCGAATTCCTTTCCCGTGGCATCGCAGGCCTCGGCCCGCGATCTGATGTTCCAGTCCTGCTGCATAAAGAAAAATCGAGATGAAGGTAGGTCAGCCTCAGAATCCCGGCAACCGGAACTTCGGAATTTCACGGCCGGTGGCCCGGATCCAGAAGAGCCAGAGCCCGATGCCGAGGAAGATGATGATCGGCCCCCATGCGGCGGCCCAACCGGGGATGCGGTCCCCCTTGCCGAGCGCGATGAACAGGCTGCTCGAGAAGATCAGCCCGGCGAAGAGACCGATTGCCCCGGCCACCCCCCCCATGATGCCGCTTCGTCCGCTCACCACACCCATCGGGCCGGCGATGAAAATCACCACGAGGCAGACCCAGGGAAGCGCCCAGCGGTAGTTCCAGTGGGTGACATAGGGGGCCAGACGCGTGTGGGGAAACTCGGCGTTGTAGCGGAGGTAGTCGCTGAGTTCCGGAAGGCCAAGGAACTCGGAGTTCATGCTGGAGCTGGCGATTTTCCACGGGGTTTCGTTCCAGCCGCGGATCTCGAGGCGGGGAGAACTCTCGGAGGTGACCATGTTCCCTGATTCATCCACGGTCACATGGCGCGCCTGCTCGAGGATCCAGGTCGCCGTCTCGGGAACATATGATGCATGGAGCGAGTACCACTTCTCGGTGACGACGCCCGATTCGTTCTGCTGGATGATCTCGGCCCGGTAGGCCGCGTTCCGGTCTCGGTTTAAAAATGTGAAAAACCAGAGCCGCCGGTCCTCACGGTTACGAAAGATATGATGGGTCAACAGCCCGGTCTCTTTTTTCCGTCCCGACCTGATCTCCTCCTTCAGCTCGTCCCGCACGGCCCCGGCTTGCGGCGCCAAGCGATGGTTGAGCAGGGAAAGGACGCCTGTCGCAATCAGACCCACCGCGACCAGCGGCACGAAGATCCTGTAGAGACTCCTCCCGGCGCAGAGCATCGAGATGATCTCGTTCCTGCGCGACATCTGGGTCAGCGTGTAGAGTAGCGCCAGCAGCAGCGCCACCGGGACGCAGAGAACGATGACGCTCGGGATCTGGAGGAGGTAAAACCTTAGGATGAGACCGAAGCTTGCATGGCCGGAAAGAAAGTCCGGGAGGTTCACGCTCAGATCCCAGACCAACCAGACGGAGATGAACCCGGTGGCCGCGTAGAAAAAGGGCACCAGGAACTTGTTGAGGAGATACCGGTCGAGAAGGGTCATGGAGATCACCGGCAGAAACCCGTTGCAGGAGGCCGGAAAGCACCCGATTCTGATCCTCCCGCCCCGCCTTCTGCAATCGCAATCACCCTCTTCCGCCGCCGCGTCGAATTCCCGCCCATGATTTCCATCAACGAGCAGTTTCCCGCCGGGGGCGACAGCGCCGGCTTCGCCGTGGAAGTGGCCGCTCTCTTCGGCCCGAAGGGAAGCCTTGCCGCAATCCGCGGATTCGAGTGGCGCCCCGAGCAGCAGCGCATGGCTGAGGCGGTGGCCGGAGCATTGGCCGGCCGGTCCCATCTCGTCGTGGAGGCGGGAACCGGCGTCGGCAAGTCGCTGGCCTACCTGCTCCCCGCCGTACTCCATGCCAAGCGGACGGGACGAAAGGCTCTCGTCAGCACGCACACGATCAATCTCCAGGAGCAGCTCCTCTACAAGGACATCCCCTTGGTGAAGGGGCTGACCGGAGAGGACTTCGAGGCGGTTCTCCTGAAGGGGCGTCAGAATTATGTCTGCCCCACGCGTCTCGCCCGGGCGTACCGCCACGGGGCCGACCTCTTCACCGCCGAGGAGCGGCCGGAACTGGAGCGGATCCGGGAGTGGGCCGCGACCACCACGGACGGATCGCTGAGCGATCTCCCTTTCGAGCCCCCGCGGGAACTCTGGATGCAGGTCTGCAGCGAGCAGCACCTCTGCACGCCGAAGACCTGCGGCCGCGACTCGGGCTGCTTCTACCAGTCCGCCCGGCGACGCGCCCAGACGGCCCAGATTCTGGTGCTCAATCACACGCTCTTCTTCACCCTGCTGGGAGATCCCGAGGAGGAGGGGCTGGGCTACCTCTTTCCCGATGATTTTGTGATCTTCGACGAGGCCCACACCGTCGAGCAGGTCGCCTCCCGCCACCTCGGCTTCAACCTCTCCCAATACAGCCTGCGCCAGTCCATCCAACGGCTCTACAACCCCCGCACCCGCAAGGGGCTGCTCCAGCAGGCGCGGCAGAGCGGGGGGATTTCCGCGGCATCGGATCTCATTCCGGAGGTCGACCGCTTCTTTGACAAGCTGGCCGGCGCCTGCACCTTCCGGCAGGGGCGTGAAAGCCGCATCCGCGCCGACCAGTCGGCGGATCTCGCGGAGGCCGTGGCGGAGAGTCCGCTCGCGGAGGGGTTGGCGCGCCTTGCCGAATCGGCCGGAACCGCCGCTGCAAAAGCCGAGGAGGAGGGGCTTCAGGGTGAGCTCAACGATGTCGCCTCGCGACTCCGCACGGCGCGCGCGGGGCTTTCCGATTTTCTCTCCCAGAGCGAACCGGATCACGTCTACTGGGTCGAGCGGAGCGGCAAGGCCTCCACCTGGACCAGTCTCCATGCGGCACCGGTAGCGGTCGCGCCGCTGTTGGGACGCCTTCTCTTCCGCGAGGGCAGCACAGCGGTCATGACCAGCGCGACCCTCTCGGTCGGCTCCGCGGAGCTCGATTATTTTCGTGGCCGGGTGGGGGCACTTGATGTCCCCTCCCTTCAGCTCGGTTCTCCCTTCGACTACGCACGGCAGATGAAGATCCGCCTCGTCCGCAAAATGCCCGAGCCGAAGGATCCGGCCTACGAGGAGGCGCTCGCGAAATGGATTAGCCACTTCACGGAGGAGAGCCGCGCGCGCGCCTTCGTCCTCTTCACCAGCCACCGCACCATGCAGTCGGTGGCGGCGAGGATGTCGGGCTTCTTCGAGGAGAAAGGTTGGAACCTCATCGTGCAGGGCGGGGGCCTCTCCCGCTCGCGGATGCTCGAGGCCTTCCGCAGCGGCGGCGAGAGCGTGCTCTTCGGCACCGACAGTTTCTGGACCGGCGTCGACCTTCCGGGCGAGGCACTCTCCAGCGTCATCATCACGCGCCTGCCTTTCGTGACACCCGACCATCCCCTCACCGAGGCGAAGCTGGAGGAGATCGAGGCCTCGGGAGGGGACCCCTTTCAGGCCTACTCGCTGCCGGAGGCGATCCTGAAACTGCGTCAGGGCGTCGGGCGCCTCATCCGAAGCGCGAACGACAAAGGATCGATCGTCATCCTCGACAGCCGCATTCTCACCCGGCCCTACGGGAAAGCCTTCCTCAAGGCCCTCCCCGAGTGCCCGGTGGAGGTGCTGTAGAGGCCTGAGTCGAGAGACGAGGGTCGAAAGTCGAGGGATTCAGAAAAGGCAAAAGCCCGAGGCCTATCCTCACAAAAAGCTCTCGACGCTCGCCTGTCGACTCTCGACGTGGCTTACGGCGCTTTATAATGAAGGCTTACCAGGCGCAGCGCCTGCTCGACCCCTTCCACTCCGTAGTAGTCGAGTTCCAGCGCTGCCGTGGGCTGGGTCCATTGGTAAATGATCAGAGTGTAGGTCACGTCCTGCGGCACTTTCTCCCCCGAGGGGCGCTCCCTGACCTTGTTGACGATCAGCGATCCGGTGCCGTAACGCTCCCCGATGCGGCGTCTGGTTCGATCGAAGAAATCCAACGTCTTCTCCCCGTCCCAGGAGGGATCGCCGTATTGCAGCTCCACCTCGACCAGCGAACCATCCCGGAAGGTGAAGAGGGACTTCTTGAGCAGTGGATCCCCCACGCCGAGACCCTCGGCCTCGAGCACGTACTTGCCGGGGGATTTCTGGGAGAGGGCGGTTTCGCGAGCCTTCACCGCGTTGAGCATCTCGCGGACCTTGTCGATGCTGTCGCCCCAAGCCAGCGCGTAGGGCACCTTGATTCCCTGGGTGGATGGCTGCTCGGCACGGCAGGGCAAGGAGAGCAGCAGCGCACAGGCCATGGCGATGCCGGCAACGACATGTCGCGGGGCATGCATGGGAGCGCAAGGGAGAATCACGGCGCGGATTCTCCTGCACCCGGCAGCGGATGAAAAGCATCGGCTGTGATTTCCAGCGTCCCGGCATTCAGCGGAACCAGACGATCCAGGCCCGTGATGGTGTGGGTGGAGGAGCCCTTCGGGTCATCGATGGTGATCAATGCAGTTCCGGCGGCGGGTCCGTGGGTGATGCCCGGCAAGACGTTCCCGGTGGACTCCATGGGAATCGAGAGAAGCGGCAGCCCATCGGCGCGGATCACGCAGGCATCGCCCTCGATGTACGCCTCGATCGAGAGCAACGGCCGGCTTTCCAGCAACTCATCCTTTGCAGCGCGGATCGTGATCCTGTTTTTTGGAAAAGGGGGACGCAAAGGGAACATATCGGCCTCCTCCCGGCATGCAGCGGCGATCGGGAGCGAATTCCCGACCGGCAATGCCGTCACACGGAGAGGACCGTGCACCAGACCCCGTGCCCTGTAGGTGCCGGCGGGCACGTCGCGCCCCTGATCATCCTTCCCATCCCACGACATGATCAGGCCGTTGAGTCCCGCCGGGATCGTGTCGACCCCGGCATCCCTGTGGAGAAGCCGTACCCGCTCACCGGAGGAGGAAAAGATCCCCATCGTCACCGGCCCCTCCAGTTCCGGAAGAGCCACGGCAAAGGATTGCTGGCCCCCCGCGGCATGGGCGCACATCGCCGCGACGAGAAGTGGCGGGAGAACTGCGCCGAGAAATCCCGCGCGTGTCCGGCCAAGATGTTGTTGCAAAGATGGAAGGAGGCTCTCCATGCTCGGTGCATCGTTGTTCATGACGGGTTCTCTTCCCAAGTCTTTTTCTTGCATGGCGCCAATTCTGGCGGCGCTGACCCTCCTGCTTGCCTCGTGCGGCAAACGCGAGCCCGCCGGAGCTGGGGCGCTTGGTGCCGACGCCTCCCTCAAGCAGGCCGCCACGGCCATGGACCGGAAAGATTACGCCCGCGCGCTGATTCTCCTTCAACCCGCCCTCCAAAGCCGCCCCAACGACCCCCTCGTCCTGAATCTCAAGGGAGCGATCCTCACCAAGACGAAGGATTACGACGGGGCACTTGCCTGTTACGAGGCGGCCTTGAAATCATCGCCCGGATTTTTTGCCGCACGTTACAATATCGGCGCTCTCATGGCCCTGCGGCAGCAATGGGATCCGGCCATCGCCTATTACAAGGATCTTCTCCGCGCTCAGCCCAACAACGAATTGGTCCAGTACAAGCTGCTCCTGCTCCTGCTGATGCGCGACCAGGATGCCGAGCTTCAGGGCCGGCTCTTTCCTCCGGGCATCCCTTCCAACACGCCTGCCTGGTACTTCGCCGCCGCTGCGCGTGCCTGCAAGGAGGGTCAGCCGCGTGAAGCCCTGAAGTACATCGACGTGGCCCGGAGCGTCTTCGGCGACCAGATCGCGATTTTCAAGGAGGAGCTCGACGAGAGCGGCCTCGCCACAGCAAAAAAATAGCCCATCCCATGTCCCCATCCATCCTTGTCACGGGCGGCGCCGGCCTGATCGGCAGCGCCCTCATCCATGGCCTGAACCAACGCGGCCGGGAGGATATCCTCGTCACCGACGTGCTGGGCAAGGATGCGAAGTGGAAAAATCTCTCCCCGCTCCGATTCGCCGACTACCAGCAGGCCGATGCCTTCCTCGACCGGCTTGAGTGCGAGCCGGAGAGTCTGGACTCGATCCGCACCATCTTCCACCTCGGCGCCTGCTCCGCGACGACCGAGACCGACGCCGGATACCTCATGGAGAACAATTTCGGCTACACCAAGCGCCTCGCACAGTGGGCGCTGCAGCGCGGCATCCGCTTCGTCTACGCCAGCTCCGCCGCCACCTATGGCGACGGGACGCGCGGCATGGACGACGGGTCGGATCAGCTCGAGTCCTTCCGCCCGCTCAATGCCTACGGCTACTCCAAGCACCTCTTCGACCTCCATGCCAAGCGCAACGGCTGGCTCGGACGGATGGTCGGCATCAAATACTTCAACGTCTTCGGGCCGAACGAAGGGCACAAGGGTGAGATGCGCAGCCTCGTCTCCAAGGCTTACGAGCAGATCCTCGAGACCGGCAAGGTCCGCCTCTTCAAGAGCCACCGCCCCGATTACCGCGACGGCGAGCAGGTCCGCGACTTCGTCTACGTGAAGGATGCGGTCGCCATGACCCTCCACCTCGCCGACACACCGTCAGCCAATGGCCTCTTCAATATCGGCACCGGCACCCCGCGCAGCTGGATCGATCTCGCGACGGCTCTCTTCACCGCGCTCGATCGCAAGCCGGAGATCGAATTCATCGACATGCCGGACCACATCCGCAACCAGTACCAGTACCACACCTGCGCCGATGTCAGCCGCCTCCGCGCCACCGGATGGACGACTCCCACCACGACGCTTGAGGATGCCGTCGGCGACTACGTCCGCAACTATCTCGTCCCGGGCAAGCACCTCGGGGAGTAGCAGCTTGGGATTTTGGCGCAGGGCGGCGTTGCCGCTCGTTCGCAGTAGTTAACTACAGCTTCACTCGCGCGCCTTGCCCTGCATCCAAACTTCCAAGCCTTTTATAGACAAATATCAGTGACTGAAAACGAGTCCGCCATCGATTTCGGATACAGATACTCTCTGTGATCCAGGCCTTAAAAAGACGATATAGCCAAAAACTTTTCCATTAAGTGGATCGGAGATTACAAACGGGTGACCAGTGTTGGAATTCTGACTATAGTTATTTCCAGGCCCAATGGACTTATGGCCCCAATTTTGCCCATCTCTCACCAAATCCAAGTTCCCGTTAAAATCAATCCAACGGAAATCAAGAAATCTAGATGTATTATTTTTAATTTCAAAATTTACGGAGGCATTAGAGCGAACTGATTTAAGTCCCTGCGGTATTACTTCCTCAAATTTGTAATCTACATTGCTTATCTGTGAATATGCTGACTGCATTACAATCGCCAGAGTCAACAGCTTTAAAAGTACTTTCATATGGGGTATTTACAATACTCGATGACAAACTTTGCAAGGCTTTTTAGGGAAGCGCTGATTAAATCGCATAGAGGCCGTTGCGGAAAGAATGGGCCGCGGGCAAGGCGGCTTGGCACGAGCATCCCCGCAGCGGGCTGTAAGTGCCAAGCCAACACAGCCCCCGGCCTGTTATCTCCGCAACC
>JBEAOJ010000230.1:0-3028 GCA_041164985.1 Verrucomicrobiota bacterium
TGTAGTGCTGTGACTACACTCCCTCTTTCGCGCCTTGTCCTGCACCTCATCTCTTCCTCGCCCATCCCGCCATTTTAATCTTAACAGGCCCTAGGCTGAGTTCAAGTTGCCCGATTCGGTAGGCTTGGGCTCTGAAGCGTTGAGCCGGTTGCTCCGAGGATCATCTTTGCAAGCTCACTTGCAAGAGTGCGACCAATGCTAATCGTACCAAAGTTCTTCCTGGCAGCAACTTCTGCCATGTCTTTCTCATAATCGACTTATACCATTTCCTTGATTAGTCTCGTCGAATCACGGAGGGATTTTGGTAATGGACCAAGCAACATCGAGTCCCGGGAGGCACGATGAAGCCTGTGCGACGCACAGCCCTTCAGGGCGAGGCCATACAGGGCCTTGGGAAAGGCCTGGATAGATCCCGCGCTTGCGGGACCCGAAAGGGCAAGCCGAGCCTGGTGCGAGTGAGTCAAAAAAACCGAGGCCAACCAAGCCAGCGGGGACGCGCGCTAGCCTGCGGCGCATGCCATCAACCAAGCTCCAGGGAAGGAGCGCGGTAGACCACCGTAGGTAACCCCAACAGGGCGCCACTGCTTGCCGGGCGGCAAGTGGCGTCAACCAAGCCCGTGGGTACGGGTCCGAAAGACTGCGGCTGATGCCGCAGCCTCGAAGAGGTGGCACCGTCCGCCGGGAGGCGGATGCCATCAACCTGAAGATAACCCGAGGGATGACAACAATGCCCATCGCCGAAAGAACCGGCTGATTCCATCGGAATATGAGTGAAGATGGTATTAACAGGCCCTATTTCAGCAGACCCCGGTTCTTCCAGAGATAAGTCAGGCCCGAGTAGATCGTCAGAAAGACCGTGATGCTGATCAGGACGGATCCGACTTTCAGGCCCATGAAGAGGAGCCATCGGGATTCGTCGCCGAAGTAGTCGCCCGCGGCCAGCAGTGTCAGAAAGAAGAGAATCGTGATGATCTGCCAGGCGGTCTTGTGCTTGCCGAGATGATCGGCCGGAAGAATCACCCCCTGGCCGGCGGCGAGTTGGCGCAGACCCGTGATGAGAAATTCCCTCGTGATGATGATGATGACTGCCCAGGCAGGGATGCCGACATGATGCTCCTTGGAGGGAATAAGGCAAACCAACGCCGAGGCCACCAGCACCTTGTCGGCAAGGGGATCCATGAGCTTCCCGAAATTGGTCATCTGGTTGAGTTTCCGGGCCAGGTAACCGTCGAGCCAGTCGGTCGCCGAGGCGGTCACAAAGAGCAGTAGTGCGATCGCATCGCCCCAGTGGGTGCTGCTGGAAAGGAAGGCGACGAAGAAGGCCGTAAGGACCAACCTGCCCAGCGTGAGTTTATTGGGAAGATTCACGGCAAAGCTATTCCTTGTGCTCCTCGTCCTCGATCTCCTGGCGCAACGGTCTGGAGAGAAGAGGCCGGATAAATCCGTAAGTCAGGAAGAGGACAAAGAGAACTGCGGGCATCCACTCGTAGTTCAGCCCGGCAAAGGCCAGCACCACGATGATCAGCAGGAAACGCGGAAGGGAGCGCTGCGTGCGCATGTTCAGCCCCTTGAAACTGGGGTAGCGGACCTTGCTGAACATCATGAAGGAGAGGAAGAGAAGAAGCGCGGGGAGGGCGAACTTCCAGCGTCCGATCGTGCGCTCACCCTCCTCAAGCCAGAGCATGAAGAGCGTCAGCGAGGCGATCAGACCGGCGGCCGCGGGGATGGGGAATCCGACGAATTCCTTCGATTGCTCCTTGGCCTCATGGGAATCGGCGGCCGACGCGGCGATGCAGTTGAAGCGGGCCAACCGGAGGGTTCCGCAGAGCAGGTAGACGAAAGCGATGACCCAGCCGGTCTTGTGAAAATCCTGAAGAACGATCTGCCAGACCATCAGGGCCGGAGCCAGTCCGAAGGAAACCACGTCGGCCAGCGAGTCGAATTCCCGCCCGAAGGGGCTTTCGTACCCCCCGAGACGCGCCACGCGGCCGTCGAGCAGGTCAAAGACGCAGGCACCGAGAATGAAGGCCAAGGCAGTGTGGTAGGAGTGGATGGCCGATTCCCCGCCGTTATTCAGAAGAGCCCCCTCGATGATCTTCAGCACGGCGGCGAAACCGCAAAAGAGATTCCCCGCCGTCATCAGGTTCGGCAAAAGGTAAATTTTCGGCTCGTGAGGGCTGGTCATTGGGGATGGGGGATAGGAGCTTAGGCTGAAGGCTGTCGGTATCAGAATAGGCTCTAGGTGTTAAGACTCTAGGCTTTTAGTCGCTGAATCTTGAGGCGGGACTGAGGGCTTGCCCTCGACCCTAGACCCTCGACCCTCGACTTTGCCCTTTCATTTCAAAGAGCCATTCGCGCGATCGCGGTCTCGCCGCCCTTCACCTTTTCTCCCGTGGAGACAAGGATCTCGGAGTCAAGAGGGAGGTAGAGATCGGTTCTCGATCCGAATCTGATCATCCCGAAGCGCTCGCCCCGCTCCATTTTCTCGCCAATCCACGCCCAGGGGACGATCCGGCGGGCGATGGCTCCGGTGATCTGCTTGACGCCAACCGCGCGCGACAGGTCCTCCTTCGGACCGAAGACCCAGAAAAGACTCTCGTTGAGCACGGATGCCTCGGGCTTCCTCGCATCGAGATAGAGGCCGCCGCGCCCCTCGGTGAAGAGAACCTCCCCGGCGATCGGCGTGCGGTTCACATGGACATCGAAGACGGAGAGAAAGATCGAGACCCGCTTCATCCGGCGCTTGAAGAACTGCTCCTCCACCACCTCGTCAACCAGCGTGACGGTTCCATCGGCCGGTGAGACCGCGAGAGCCGGATCCGAAGGGGACTTCCGATAGGGCTCACGGAAAAACCAGAGGCAAAAAAGGATCAGTGCCGTGATTGGCAAAGTCAGGAAGAAGAATCCGAAGGCTGTCGTCAGGATCACACCGGCGATCAGGATCAGGAAAATCCACCGCCCCTCGTACATGGCTCTGGGTGGTCTTGGCTTCTGAATACTCATGCGGGCCAAACCCTAGTATGCCCCC
>JBEAOJ010000231.1:0-6452 GCA_041164985.1 Verrucomicrobiota bacterium
TCTCAACGCAAGATATGTCGATGTAGTTAAAGTGGGACGCCGGATACAACTCCTGCGGAATCGCGGTCTCAGGGTTTATCTCGCAGATTTCTCTAAGTTCAACGTGTGGAAATTCTGAAAGAGTCTCGTTTCCCTCTCGATACCGCTCGCCGCTGAGGTTGTAGTCGCCGTTGGCGGCGATTTTTTCCTTGGGGACGATGAGGGCGGTGGTGAGGGTGAGGCTACTCGGGTCTTTGCCTTCGCGGAGGGTGATGAGGTAGTTCTCGAGTTCGGTGCGGACTGTCGGGAGGTCGTTCTTCTGGATGGGGCGGCGCTGGGCGCCGAGGTCGTAGCCATCGTTCTCGATTTTGAAGAAGGCCACGGTCTCGCTTTTGCGAGCGAGGCTCTTGTCGAGGAGGAGGATCGAGGTCTTCACCCCGGAGTAGGGATTGAAGCATCCGGCAGGGAGGGAGATGACGGCGACGAGGGAGTTCTCGATGAGCATCTTGCGGAGATCCTTATAGGCGTTCTGGCTCTGGAAGATGATCCCCTCTGGGACGATGATGCCGGCGCGGCCGTTCGGTGTGAGGTGTTCGGCGATGTAGTCGACGAAGAGGACTTCGCTCCGCTTGGCCTGGATGGAGAAGCGGTTATGGGGGCGGATGCCGCCCTTCGGCGACATGAAGGGGGGATTAGCCAGGATGACGTCGGCGTATTCGTTCCAACGGGCGGTGTCGGTGAGGGTGTCGTATTCGAAGATGTGGGGGTCGGTGAAGCCGTGTAGGTAGAGGTTCACCAGAGAGAGCCGGACCATGTCGGGGGAGATGTCGTAGCCCTTGAAGTTCTTGGCCATTTCGCCGCGCTGCTGCGGTGTGAGGGTGCTGTGGCCCTTCGCGTCGGTATTCGAGCGGAGGATGTGCTTGTAGGCGGAGATGAGGAATCCGGCGGTGCCGCAGGCTGGGTCGAGGAGGCTTTCTTCTTTCCGTGGGGCCAAGATCTCGACGATGAAGTCGATGATGTGTCTGGGGGTGCGGAACTGGCCGGCGTCTCCCTGAGAGCCGAGCACGGAGAGCAGATACTCGAAGGCGTCGCCGAGTCGCTCGCTGTGGTCATAGCTGAAGTCGTTGATGACCTTCAGGAAGCTCTTGAGGGTCTCGGGATCGCGGTAGGGGAGGTAGGCGTTCTTGAAGATGTCGCGGAAGAGGGCTGGGATGCCGGGGTTCTCGGGCATCTTGGCAATGCCGTCTGCGTAGAGGGCGAGGAGCTCGTGGCCGCCGATGCCGGGCTGCATGAGCTTGGCCCAGCCGAATTTCCCATACTCTCCGCTGAAGAACTTCCGCTTGCCGCCCAGCTCCTCGGCCTCGGCGTCCATGTCGTCCATGAACTTGTAGATGAGGGCGATGGTGATCTGCTCGACCTGGGACTTCGGGTCGGGGACTTTACCCACGAGGAGGTCACGGGCGGTGTCGATGCGGCGCTTGGTATCAGTGTCGAGCATGGGGAAGGGAGAGGGGGAGGGTTAAAAAGGTTGAAGCGTTAGAACGTGAAAGAGGGGGAGAGGCGGAGGCTGAAAAGGGATCCGGTCACAATTTGTGACCGGTTCAATGAAAGATGCTTGTTTTTAGAGTGTTATGATCTTGAGGTCACAGTTTGTGACTTCAAGAGAGGGGATGGTGGGTATGGGCGTGGTTGGTGGGGAAAAAGTGCTTTTTGGTGGTTGAAAAGGGGAAGTTCTGGTTTAGTGTGCCTCAGCGACCAGTGTGGGTTCGACTTTATCGGCCCCGAGGCTTCTGCCCCTGGCCGCTACTTTTTTGCTCTGATTCGAGCCATGCCAGGACATCGGGCAGTGATTCCTTACCTCGGTGAAGTAATGGCTGCACGGCATCAATGATGGATCGATTGAGATGCTTGACGGGAAATCCGGCTTTTTCTTCCTCCATCTTGCGACAGGCGTAAGCACAAAGGTCGGCCAGTTGGAGAAGGAGGCTCTTTCTTGAATCGATGAAAAAGCCCTTCTCGATGATTCGGTCGAGCCGCAATCGCCCTGAAGCACCGCGGAGGACTTTCTGCGCCTTCTCCACATCGTACATGACGTCACGGTTCTCATCCGAAATGAAGATACCGTGAGGATTGTCAGGAAGGGTTTTGATATGATCGTTGACGACGTGGGCAACGAGTGGAAAGGCGGCCAAATGGGGATTGATGACAACACCTGGGCCAAATGTCGATTCGAGCCAACGGAGATACTTCTGTTTCACGATGGCCCGATGAATGACCCGGAGTTGATGCTTTCGAGCTACTCCCAGCGCAGCTGCAATAAAATCAAGGCGTGAGGAGATAGGGGTATTCCGAAAGGAGTTACGACCGCTGATCAACTCATTGGCGTGGATTTCGAAATGATCCGGGCGGGATTGGGGGAAGTAGCGCTCGATTTCCAGAAATAGGTCTGCCTCCACGGTGACCCATGAGTTCTCAGGAACCAGCACGGCTGCTAGGCAGAAAACAGGTTGCTGGGAGTCGGTCAGGTTGTTGCCGGAATTTCCGGATTCATCGAGGTAGGCGAAGATCATGAGGTGGTCTAATTCTGGCGAATTTGCCGTATTTGAACTTATCCGACAAACTGGTTCAGGGGGACGTAGTCCTTGATGTAGTCGGGGATGATGGTGCGGTATTTCTGGGGGACGGCCTTGTAGTCCCTGGTCGTGAAGACTGGGTTGGTCGCCAGATCGGTGAGGTGGCCCGAATCGATGATGTGCCGGACGTGGTCGCTCGTCGCGTAGGCCTTGAAGTAGGTCTTAAGTGCCGGGATGGCCTCGCTCTCCTCGGGCTTGTGATCGGCGACGAATTTGGCGAACTCCTCCTCGAGCAACTCGTCCTTGGATTTGAACCGGGGGATGAGGCCGAAGATCTTCTCGAGGATCTCGCGCAGGGTGATTCGGCGGTCGACGTCGGCGGCCTTGCGGAGCTTTTCCAGGGAGTAGTGCTGTTCGGGATTCTGGATGAACTCCTTGTTCACGTAGTCGATGACTCGGTCCCATTCGCCGGCCTCGACGCTGGCGGCGATGAAGTCGTTCTCGCGGACGGCCTCCTCGAACTGCTGGAAGAACATCCGGTCGATCTTCATGCCCTGCTCTCCCACGGGCTCTTCCTTGATGGTGGAGAGAATGTCCTCGCCGGTATAGGTGTGGAAAGAGGGCTCGCCGGTGCCTCCGCCCCCTTCGCCGCCCGGACCCTTCGGCTTGGGGAGCTTCAAGACCTCGTCGTAATCGAACTCTTCCTCGAAGTATTGGCAGTTGGCAAAGAAGTCGAAGAGCTTGAAGGCGCTCTTCCTTGGTTCCTTCACGCTCTCCTTGAGATCCTCGTCGAAGAGTTGCTCGCGGAAGTCGTGCTTCCTGGTGCCGCGTCCTTTGATCTGGATGAAGTCGGTCGGGGAGAAGATGGGGCGGAAGAGCCCGAGGTTCAGGACATCGGGGCAGTCGTAGCCGGTGGTCATCATGCCGACGGTCACGCAGACGCGCGCCTTGCTGGTCTTGTAGGTGGGGAGGAAGTTGGCTGAGCCGAGGAGGTTGTTGTTGGTGAAGTTGATGGTGTGTTGCTGGGCGCCATCGACCTGCGAGGTGACCTGGACGGCGAAGTCGGAGCTGTATTTCCCGGGGAACATCCGGTCGGCGATCAGGTTCAGGATCTGGGTAAGCTTCGCCGCGTGGCTCTGGCTGACGGCAAAGACGATCGACTTGCCAATCTCGCCGCTGACGGGATCACGCAGGGCATTCTCGAGGAAGGTTTTGCAGAAGAGTTGGTTGGTCGCCTCGGAGAAAAAACGCTTCTCAAACTCCCGGTGGGTGAAACTCTCCTCGGTTGAGTTACCCTCCTCATCCTCGACCACGGAGATGTATCCCTGGTCGGAGAGGAGCTGTGTGGTGATGTCGCTCCGGGCATCGACGACGGTGGGGTTGATGAGGAATCCGTCGCGCACGCCATCGAGCAGGGAGTAGCGGTAGGTGGGCTGGCCGTCGTTGCATCCGAAGGTGCGGTAGGTGTCGAGCAGGAGTCGTCTCTCGAATTCGCGGGGATCGCGGTTGCGCGCTTCCTGCTGGTTCACTTTCTTGAGGTAGTCGCGCGGGGTGGCGGTGAGGCCGAGCTTGTAGCCGACGAAGTAATCGAAGACTGCACGGGCATTGCCCCCGATGGAGCGGTGGGCCTCATCGGAGATGACGAGGTCGAAGTCGGTGGGAGAGAAGAGCCGCTGGTATTTGTTGTTGAAGAGAAGCGACTGGACGGTCGTGACAACGATTTCGGCACCCCGCCAATCGTCGCGGCTCTCCTTGTAGATGACGGCCTTGTAGTCGTTGGCGAGGGTCTTGCGGAATGCCTTGAGAGCCTGATCCTCCAGTTCTAGGCGGTCGACGAGGAAGAGGACACGGCTGGCGTTGCCGGTCCGGAGGAAGAGCTTGATGAGGGCGGCGGAGACAAGGGTCTTGCCGGTGCCGGTGGCCATCTCGAGGAGAAAGCGGTCGTTGCCCTTGGAAACGGAATGCTGGACGGCGTGGACGGCTTTTTTCTGATAAGGACGGAGGAAGCGGAGGCCATTGGTCTCGATGAAGGAGGGGCGCTCGGATTCGTTCTTCCATCCAGCTTCGGAGGCATAGCCGGGTCGCTGGGTCAGGGCGACGTAATCGTCATCCACGGATTCCCGGACGAGCTTCTGCGGCTCGGGGGTCACTCTCTGAAAGCCGATGACCGAGGCAGGCGTGGGGAAAGCCGTGATGATGGAGGGATTCCCGCGCTCGAGGTCCCAGAAATAGTGGATGTTCCCGTTGGAAAGGATGACGAACCGGCAGTCAAGGGTCCGGGCATAGCGGCGGGCCTGTTCCTTGCCAACCAAGGGGTCTTTGTTCTCGGCCTTGGCCTCCAGCACGATCAGTGGAAATCCCTTCTCATTGAGCATCAGGAAATCGACGAATCCCTTGGTGGTCTTCTCGAAGTTTTCCCCGATTTCGTCAAAGGCCTGCTCGGTCAGGGCAACGCTCGGCTCCAGGCGGATGTTTGCAGGGCCGTGCTCGTTTCCGAAGAAACGCCATCCTGCTGCTTCGAGCAAATTGTTGATCTTGATGCGGGCGGAGGCTTCTTTCATGCAAGGGGAAGAAACGGATGTATGACTTGTAGCGTGTCAAACGGCATCCCTGCCACGCGATTCTTCTCTTTTAGGCCGGTTTTTCACCACTCCAGGGTAGCACTCCATGCAGACATAGAGCGTCCTATGCCTGATTTTTTATCCAGACAGGACCTGGAAGATCGGTAGCGAGCAACAACGCCGCTATCCGTCGCTATCCTGAGTCTTCCCTACGAGAGTGCCTCGAAGCGGGAGCGTAGATACGAATCCGTCATGCCCGCCACATAGTCCGCCACGACGCGGTGGAGGCCGTCGCGTTCCAGGCGCGTGAGGCTGCGGCTACCAAGGTGCGCGGGGTTGTTCACCAGATCTGCAAAGACCGATTCCATCTGTCGGCAGGCCGTCTCGTTGGTGCCCTGAACCTCCGGATGGTGGTAAAAATTCGCATAGAGGTGTCGACGCAGTTCGGCATTGCGGGATTTCAGTTCCGGGGAATAGCCGATGAGCTTCACGGGATGGCGGCGCACATCGTCGACCGTGCAGACCCCGGAGGAACGGATCGCTTCACGGCTTGTGGAGACGAGATCCTCCACCTCACGGTTGATGAGACAGCGAATGATGAACTTGCGGTGGGTGCGGGGACCGGCCGATGCCAGAAGGCCGGAGGATTCGGAAAAGGCCTTCCCGGAAGCTTCCTTCCAGAGTTCCAGTGACTCGAGATCCTTTTCGGCGAGCAATCCCGAGGCGAGTCCATCCTCGAGGTCGTGGCCGTAGTAGGCGATTTCGTCGGCGACATTCGCGATCTGGGCCTCGAGGGAGGGGCTGGGATGGGGTCCCAGAGCAGGATGGTTCAGGGTGCGGTCGTGTTTCCTCAGTCCCTCGAGCACCTCGTGGGAGAGGTTGAGGCCGGGTTGCTGGGGATAGCTCTCCTCGAGCACCTCGACGACCCTAAGGCTCTGCCCGTTATGATCGAATCCCCCGTGATCCTTCATCAGGCGGTCGAGCGTCTCCTCTCCCGCGTGGCCGAAGGGGGTGTGCCCGAGGTCATGTGCAAGGGCGATCGCCTCGGCCAGGTCCTCGTTGAGGCCGAGGGCGCGGGCAACGGTACGACTGATGGAGGCGACCTCGATGGTATGGGTCAGGCGGGTGCGGTAATGGTCACCCTTGCCGTTCAGAAAGACTTGGGTCTTGCCGTCGAGCCTGCGGAAGGATGTCCCGTGAACGATCCGGTCACGGTCCCGCTGGTAGCACGAACGAAAGGAATGCTCCCACTCGGGCCTGAGCCGCCCGACGCTCTCCGAGGCGCGCTGGGCTTGGGGAGCCAGATGGGCTTCGCGAGGGTCAGGGGACATGGGGGGAA
>JBEAOJ010000232.1:0-8054 GCA_041164985.1 Verrucomicrobiota bacterium
CCCTATCAGGCGGAGATCTCCCAGGGACGCATGGAGGCCCTGGTCAATTTCCAGACCATGGTCTGCGACCTCACCGGGATGGCGATCGCGAATGCCTCGATGCTCGATGAGGCGACGGCCGCCGCCGAGGCGATGGCCATGTGCCACGACCTCAAGGGACAGGGGGGAGCCTCCCGCTTCTTTGTCTCCGAGGGATGCCATCCCCAGACCATCTCCCTGCTGCGCACCCGCACGGAGCCCCTGGGCATCGAGCTGATCGTCGGCGGGATCCACGAAGTTCCCAATGCCGGCCTCTGCGGCGGCATCGTGCAGTATCCCGCCACGGACGGGACGATTTCCGATCCGAAGCCCCTGATCGACGCCATCCATGCCGCGGGCGGGCTTGCCGTTGTTGCAAGCGACCCGCTTGCCCTGGTCCTGCTCAAGGCCCCCGGAGAGTTTGGTGCCGACATCGTTGTCGGATCGACCCAGCGCTTCGGAGTCCCGATGGGATACGGTGGCCCTCACGCGGCCTACCTCGCCGTGCGCGACGAGTTCAAGCGCCGCCTGCCCGGACGCCTCGTCGGGATCTCCCGCGACGCCGACGGCAACCCCGCCTACCGCCTCACGCTCCAGACCCGGGAGCAGCACATCCGCCGCGAGAAGGCGACGAGCAACATCTGCACCGCCCAGGTCCTCCTCGCCGTCATCGCTTCGATGTACGCCGTCTATCACGGCCCCAAGGGACTGCGCGAGATCGCCGAGAAGGTCCATCTTCAGGCGCTCAAGCTAGCGGCCTCGCTGGCCAAGGGGGGATGGCAGGTTTCCAAGGGACCCTTCTTCGACACCGTCCGCGTCACGATGACCCCGGCCGAGTCGGCATCCCTCCGTTCCCGTGCGGAGCATGCCGGTATCAATCTCCGCTACCTCGGCGAGACCGCCGTGACCGTTTCCCTCGACGAGACCACCGCGTCGGTCGACCACCTTGCCGATCTCTTCGGCACCGGGCCCGGAAATGCCGTCAACGATGCGCTCGCCTGGCAGACGCCCGATGCCCTGCGCCGCTCGACTCCGATCCTCACCCACCCGGTCTTCAACTCCTACCACACCGAGACCGAGATGCTGCGTTACCTGCGCCGCCTCGAGGCCAAGGATCTCTCGCTGACCACCTCCATGATCCCGCTCGGATCATGCACGATGAAGCTCAACTCGACCTCCGAGATGCTCCCCGTCACCTGGGAGAAGATCGGGGGACTTCACCCCTTCGTGCCGGTCTCCCAAGCCAAGGGGTATGCCGTCATGTTCCGCCAGCTCGAGCTGTGGCTCTCCAAGGTCACCGGATTCCATGCCGTCTCCCTCCAGCCGAATGCCGGCTCCCAGGGAGAGTATGCGGGGCTTCTGGTGATCCGCGCCTACCACAGGTCGCGCGGAGACCATCACCGGAACGTCTGCCTGATCCCCACCTCCGCCCACGGCACCAATCCCGCAAGCGCCGCCATGGTCGGCATGGAAATCGTCGGTGTCGCCTGCGACAACGAGGGGAACGTCGATGTCGCGGACCTGAAGGAGAAGATCGCCGCGCACCGCGACCGTCTCGCCGCGCTCATGGTGACCTATCCCTCGACCCACGGCGTCTTCGAGTCACGCATCAAGGAGATCTGCGCGATGATCCACGAGGCCGGAGGACAGGTCTACATGGACGGGGCCAACATGAATGCCCAGGTGGGTCTCTGCAGTCCCGGCGACATCGGGGCCGATGTCTGCCATCTCAATCTCCACAAGACGTTCTGCATCCCCCACGGCGGTGGCGGTCCAGGCGTCGGCCCGATCGGTGTCGCCGAGCATCTCGCCCCCTTCCTTCCCGGGCACTCCGTGATCCCGACCGGCGGATCGCAAGCCGTCACCGAGGTGAGCGCCGCACCCTGGGGAAGCGCCAGTATCCTGGTCATCAGCTGGATGTATCTCCGGATGATGGGACCTGACGGTCTCGCCATGGCCAGTGCCCTTGCCATTCTCAACGGCAACTACATCGCCAAGCGTCTCGAACCCTTCTTCCCCGTCCTTTACAAGGGTGAGAACGGCACCGTCGCCCACGAGTGCATCCTCGATTTCCGCGAGTGGAAGACCCGCGCCGGAGTCGAGGTCGAGGATATCGCCAAGCGACTCATGGATTTCGGCTTCCATGCCCCGACCATGAGCTGGCCCGTGCCGGGAACTCTCATGGTCGAACCGACCGAGAGCGAGTCCAAGGAGGAACTCGACCGCTTCTGCGACGCCATGATCGTGATCCACGGCGAGCTCACCGCCATCGAAAAGGGTGAACTCGATAAGGCCGACAACCCCCTCAAGCGCGCTCCCCATACAGCCGCCACCGTCACCTCCGACGAATGGAACAGGCCCTATTCACGCCAGCAGGCCGCCTATCCGGCCCCTTGGCTCAGAAACCACAAGTTCTGGCCCTCGGTTTCGCGCGTGGATAATGTCTACGGAGATCGTAATATTTTCTGCTCCTGTCTGCCCGTTGGGCAGTAGGTCCGCGATCTTGGCGGATAGCTGCGTTAGTCTGCGCTCGCAGTAGGTAAACTACAGCTTCGCTTGACCGCCTTGCTCTCCATCCAAGCTTGCGGACCTTTACAAAAAATTCTGCATACGCTTGGGCGCCTAACTATCTCCACAAAAAACCATCGCCACTTTAGCGAAACGACGGTCTAACGTCGGAGATCAGCTATCCCGCTTGCTTCTGGCATCCGAGCCTGCTCCGCAGGCGAAATGCCAGAAGTGCCGCAGGCACGGGATTCGGTGGACTGGTCTGTTCGCATTTTTACTTTGGCCACAACGCAGTTGTCACAATCAAGAGGATCGTTGCGACTGTTATATATTCTGGGCACGGGCGATCGAAGGTCTGTTGCAATCCCTTTCTGCATTGATAGGCGATGACGAAAGATCGGATGCTGAAGATCGCCGCACAGATGAGAATCCACAAAAGAACCAGGCCGGTCTTAATCGCAAAGGAATAGGCTGATGGCGCAAATGTGATTGCCGACAAACCGACGAGTCCAAATCCGGCAAATAGCGTGAGAACAAGACATCCTTTGGCAAATGCCATGTGAGACGAAAACTCGGATGGATCACGATGGGCCATATTCCTGCGAACGTCCCCAGTGACCTATCCCTGCTTGCTTTCGGCACTGTTCCTGTCCGCGAAGCGGATCAGCAGGAACTGTGACGAAAGTCCCGAAGGGACAGGGATTAGGTCGACTGGCTCGTTAGGGTTTATTGTATGGTTTAGTTCTTTGATAGCGGTATGTATAAAGGGAACGTGTCTTGGGGAACGAATCCCTCTGCCAGTTGCATTGCGGGTCAATCGCTGTGCCCACTTGCTCGCGTATTTCAGGCGGCTCTTGCGCGAGTGCGTTGTAATAGGCGTCATCCCCAAGAGAGATCAACAGAAAGAAGCAATCGTAGTGCCATGCCTCTCCGGACTCACCGCTTACATACCGATCTGGACTGTTGAAGAAAGCTCGTAAAGCGGACTGATCACCGCGATATGCGTCGCGTAGATTGCGAAGCTTCTCGTTCTCTGGATATTGGTTCGTCTTAGCGAGGATCTTTTCATTGTAGAATTTACGGTAGATGCCTTGGACGTATTCGGTATTCTCTGGGAAGTAGTAATTCAGCCTGCTTTGCTCCACAGTCGAGCACGCTGCGAAAAACAGAACGAAAAGGGGAGTGAGGGTGGCAATCGGGCGCATTTTGTTTCCCTAACGTATTTTAGAATGACAAGTCATTCTATTGCATTATCGAATGTCATGTTCTTTTTTCAGAGCGAACTATAAAACGTTGATTCCCATGGTTTTCTCATTTTCTTCGATTAGAAGAGATTCTTGCTGACGTAGAGCAGGACGAAGCTAGCCAGGAGGATGAAGATCGCCCCGGTGATCAGGACGCTGCGGATCCCATAGGTTTCCTGGCTTTCGCTTTTGATGAGGCGCGTCGTCACGGTGAAGCGCCACGTTGATAGGATCATGATGATGAGGCCCATGGCGACGAGGATGATCCCCGCCTCCCTTCCCAGCGGGGAAGTCATCTGGAACTTTCCATCGGTCATGGATCGTGCAAAGGCCCTGACCACCAGGTCGAAGCGTTCCAGAAGGAATCCGAAGGCGATCAGTGCCAGCGATGTGCGCATCCATGCGAGATAGGTACGCTCGTTGGCTGCCAGGTCGTTGTAACGGGTGATCACGGGATGATGGAATCGATGGTGGGGAGGCGGTGCTTGCGTTCTCCGAGCCGGGGGATGCAGGCGATGAGGGCCTTGGTGTAAGGATGCTGGGGATTGCGCAGGACCTGGTCGGTCTCCCCGTACTCGACGAACTCGCCCCGGTACATCACGGCCACATGGCGGGCGAGGCCCCGGATGATGGCGAAGTTGTGGGTGATGAGGAGCACCGCCATGCCGAGGTCGCGCTGGAGTTCCCGAAGCTTGTCGAGGATCTGCTTCTGGATCGTGACATCGAGCGCGGTGGTCGGTTCGTCGGCGATCAGGAGGTCGGGGCGCGCCGAAAGCGCCATGGCGATCATCACGCGCTGCTGCATGCCGCCGCTGAGTTGGTGGGGGTAGTCGTGGAGTCTGGAAGCCGGATCGACGATCCCGACGGCATCAAGCCAGCGGATGATCTCGGCATCGATGTCGGTCACATCGGGCCGGTGGAGACGGATCATCTCAGCGATCTGGCTGCGGATCGTGTAGACGGGATTGAGCGAGGTGGAGGGCTCCTGGAAGATGTAGGCGATCTTCCCCCCGCGAACCTCGCGAAGCTCCGCATCCGAGGCCTTCAGGAGATCTTTTCCCTCAAAGATGATCTCCCCTCCCTGATAGACGGCGGGAGGGGTTGGTAGAAGCTGCGAGATCGCGAGGGCGGTCACGCTCTTGCCGCTGCCGCTCTCACCCACGATCGCAAGGGTTTCGCCTTTGCCAAGCTCCAGGGAAACTCCCTTGAGGGCCGGGGTTGCGTTCTCGCCCGAGCGGAAAGCGATTTTAAGGTCTTTTATTTGGAGCATGGGAAAAGGCAAATTATGAAGGATGAATTATGAAGTATGAAGGGCAGAGGCCTTGGTCTTCTTGGAAATGGTCGTGAGGATGGCGATGAGTTCATCGCACTCTTGATAGAGATCCTTCAATTTCCGAGAGCTGACGATATCAGATTCAACCAGCAACTCGAGCCAGTAGGCGGTTTCATCAAGTTCCTTGATGCAAACTCCGATGATGGAGATGAACTCTGCCTTGGACCTGGAGCGCTTGGCTTCGCGGAAATTGGCTCCAACTGATGTTCCTGATCTTAGAGCCTGCTTTCCCAATACCTGGGCCTGCGTGTTCTTGGGAAGGGAACAGTAAAGCCTGATCATCCGAAGGGCGAACTCCTTCGTCCTTACGGAAAGCTCAACAGGGGGTGTTTTTTCAATTTTCATTCTGCATTTTTCCTCTCCTTCATCCCTCATCATTCATCCTTTGCTTCACCCTCTACTTTCCGCCGCCTCCCTGAGCGCATCGCCTGCAAGATAGAATGACAACGAGGCGATCAGGATGGCGAGTCCCGGGAAGAGGATGAGCCACCATGCGTCGAGTAGGTAGGTCTTCCCGTCGGCGATGATGTTGCCCCAGGTGGCCTGCGGCGGTTGGACGCCGAAGCCAAGAAAGCTAAGTCCCGCTTCCGAGAGGATCGCCTCGGGAATGCCCAGGACGGCGGTCACCAGAATCGGTGCCGCGGCATTGGGGAGGATGTGGCGGGTGATGATGGTCCAGGCGCTCTGTCCGAGGACCCTGGCGCTCTTCACATATTCCGACTCACGCAGGGTCAGGAATTCTCCCCTGACAAGCCGGGCCGTTCCGGTCCAACTCACCAGGCCGATCACGACGACGATATTGATGAGGCTCGGCCCGAGGAGGGCGACGGCTGTCAGCATGAGGAAGGAGGTGGGGAAGCAGAGGAGTGCGTCGACGGAGCGCATCAGGACCTGGTCGGTGATGCCGCCGAAGTATCCGGCAAGAGCCCCCACCACCATGCCGATCGCCAGCGAGACAAAGACCGCGATGAGGCCCACGGTGAGCGAGATCGAGGCGCCGTGGAGCATCCGGGAGAGGACGTCCCGGCCGAGATTATCGGTTCCAAGCCAGTGCTTAGGGGAGGGGGGCAGAAGCTTCTGCTCGAGGTTGGTGAGATTCGGATCGAAGGGCCAGTGATGGCCGAACTGGGAGAGGAGGGCCGTCCCTCCGGCCAGCAGGGCGAAGAGGATGATGATCATCACCGCGATCCGGGCGATGGGATCGGCACGGAACCGGCGCAGGATCCGTGCGCTTGGTGTTTCGGAAGAAATCGTTGGAACGGCGCTCATTTTATTCGAGTCGTACACGCGGATCGACCGCTGCGTAGAGAAGGTCGGAAAGAAGGTTGCCGAGCAGGATGAGCGCCGCCCCGATGAAGTTGAGCGCGACGATGGTCGGGTAGTCCCGTTCCAACACCGCCTCGTAGAAGAGACGCCCCATGCCGGGGTAGGCGAAGATGCTCTCGATGATGACCGAACCGCTGATGAGCGCTGGAAGAAGCATTCCGATGCCGGTGACAAGCGGTCGGATCGAGTTCCTGAGGGCATGCTTGTAGAGAACCGTCTCCTCGGCGAGCCCCTTGGCCCGGGCGGTCCTGATGTAATCCTCGCGTAGTGTGCCGATCATCGTGGCCCGGAGGTAGCGTGACTGGGAGGCGATTCCTCCGATGGCGAGGATCGAGGCGGGAATCAGGAGATGCCAGAGGGTGTCGAGTCCCAAGGCGAAACCGTTGGGGAAGACGATGCCGTAGCTGTGGGTGCCGAGAATCGGGACGCCGAAGCCCTTCACCAGCACGATCGCCACCAGATAGGAGACCCAGAATCCCGGCAGGGCGATGAAGAGGAAGGCGACAAACGATCCGGCCATGTCCTGCCAGCGCCCTGCATTCCGCGCGGCATAGACGCCCAGCAGGGTTCCGAAGGAGAGGGAGATGAGGATGGCAGTGATATTGAGCGCGAGGGTGGCGGGAAGGCGCTCCATGATCTTTCCCATCACGGGGCGGTCATCCTTGATGCTGCGCAGATCTCCCGTGAAGAGATCCTTCATCATGAGCGTGTATTGCTCGTGCAGGGGGCGATCGAGGTGGAACTTTTTCCGGAAGTTGGCCTTCACCTCGGCGGAGATCTTCGGATTGAGTTCTCCCCACGGATAAGGGCTTCCCGGAGTCATCGTGACGATGAAGAAGGAGATGATGCTGATGATGAAGAGCAGCACCACGCTCAGGGCGAGACGGCGGATGAGGAAGGAAGTCACTGAAGGAAAGGATGAATGATGAAGGATGAATGATGAAAGGAAGAGGAGTCACCCGGCATAGAGCGCCGGCGTATAGCGACGGCGTTTTGCCAAATGGAAAAACGAAACAAGATTGATCCCTTCGGGCATTTCATAATTCATCCCTCATCCTTCATCATTGTTTTGGCGCATACTCCGGCCGGTAGAACCACTCCATGTCGTAGCTCCAGCCGGCCTTGGTCATGGTGACGGGTGAGTCAATCCATTCGCCGGGCGAGGGGCCCGGGCGTCGGATCCGGTAGCTTCCCTTCCACATGACCGATGTCCCCTCGGGGACAAAGAGGAACAGGTAAGGTTGGTCGGCATAGATCGCCTGCTGGAGTTTGCCGGCTAGGCGGATGATCTCGGGACGGGCGTATTCCTGCCGCAGGTCGGTCAGGAGATGGTCGACTTTGGGATTGTTGTAGCCGATGAAGTTCAGTTCCTCGGGATGGGTCTGGCTGGAGTGCCAGATCCCGTATTGGTCGAAGTCGTAGCCGAGTCCCCAGCCCAGGACGATGGCGTCGAATTCCCCCTTGTTGACGAAGCGCTTTAGCAGGACGGCCCATTCGTAGATCTCGACCTTCACCTCGATGCCGACCTGCTTGAGGTCATCCTGGACAAGGGTGGCGATGTCGCGACGGACCTCGTTGCCGTTGTTGGCCAGAAGGGTGAAGCTGAAACGCTGCCCATCCTTCAC
>JBEAOJ010000233.1:0-2913 GCA_041164985.1 Verrucomicrobiota bacterium
CCTCGAGAGCAAGCGTTATCAGGGCCTGCCTGACCAGAAAAGGCACCACGACCGGTTCATTCTCAAGGGACTTCTGCAGGGCTAGTAGTCCTGCGATATCCGCGGCGGCGTTTGGTGAATCTCCCAGTGCGAGATGGGCGTGACACCTCGTACTCAGCACCTGTCCCAATCCAAGAATAGGGGTCAGATGGGGCATGGCGGCTGCAAAACCGTCCTGGTATCTTATGGGAAGCGAGGCTCCCGGCCTCTTGGATAACTCTGCAATCATCCGCAGTGTGGGAGTTGCCGGTTCCGCCAAATCCAATGTGAGCTTCGCGACTGCCGAGGAACTTTTCGGATCAGATGCTGCTCCCAAGCTTTTCTTCAGGGCCATCAGTGCTTTGGAGCGATCTTCAGGAGGAAATTTCCGCTCAGGCAGGGTCGTCATCAGCCGATCCGTTTCCTCAGATGTAAGTTGCGCCCTCCATTGATTGATCTGCCATTGCTCCTTGGGGCGTCCGGAATAGAACAGTTCAAGCCAAAGAGGGGCTGCAAAGAAGTTCGCGGCATCTTCGGGAGGGGGAGCGACCAATTCCTCGAAGGTCAGCTTTTCGCCCTTCGACCTGAGCAACGACTCGGTGTGTTTCCATGCGAGATTGCTGCAGACGCGGGCGCACCACCCCGCCATTCCGAACTGTGCGCACACCGGAAGGGCAACAAAGAAAAGCAACACCAGAGCCACGCAGCCGATGCCAAGCCGTTTCAGGAAGCGCTTCACCTGGGTATGATGCTAGGGAACCGGTTCCCTCGGGAAGCGCAGAACTTCGTTCATCCTTTTAATTTCATCCCGGCGGTTTTAAGCTTTCCCCATGCCAGCAGCCGTTGCCGAAAGTCTGATCGACCGCGTGATCGAGGGAGAGCGCATTACTCCCGAGGAGGCGCTTGAGCTCTACCGTCTGCCGCTGGAGGAACTCGGTGCCCTTGCCGATCACCGCAGGAAGCTGGCGCTGGCCGGGGCCTATGACGGACAGGGGAACGATGTCGTCACCTACATCATCGACCGCAACATCAACTACACGAACATCTGCAACGTCTATTGCAAGTTCTGCGCGTTCTACCGCACGGAGAAGGATGCCGACAGCTATGTGATCACCTTCGAGGAGATTGATCAGAAGCTCGATGAGTTGACCGCCGCCGGAGGCATTCAGATCCTGATGCAGGGTGGTCATCACCCCTCGCTCACGATCGACTGGTACACCGACCTGCTCTCCCACATCCGCGAGAAGTACCCGCATGTGAACATCCACGGATTCAGTCCTCCGGAGTTCACCCACTTCGCGGAGGTCTTCAAGATGCCGCTGGAGGAGGTGATCCGCCGCTTCAAGGAAGCGGGGCTCGGCTCGATCCCCGGTGGCGGCGGCGAGATCCTCGTCGACCGCGTCCGCAACCGGATCGCCCCGCTCAAGGCCAACAGCGACCAGTGGCTCAAGGTGATGGAGGTGGCCCACGGCATGGGCCTGAACTCCAGCGCCACGATGATGTTCGGCCATGTGGAGACCCTCGAGGAGAGGATCGAGCACCTCGGGCGCCTGCGCCGTCAGCAGGACGAGACGGGGGGATTCACCGCCTTCATCTGCTGGACCTTCCAGGCCGAGAACACCAAGCTCCGCGCGGAACCGGTCGGCTCCGCCGAGTATCTGCGCATGCAGGCGCTTTCACGAATCTTCCTCGACAACATCGTCAACGTGCAGAGTTCGTGGGTGACGCAGGGACCCAAGATCGGCCAGGTGGCGCTCCGCTACGGCGCCAATGACTTCGGCAGCGTCATGATGGAGGAGAATGTCGTCAGCAAGGCCGGCACCAGCTTCCGCCTCCAGGCACAGGAGATCGAGACGCTCATCGGCGAGGCCGGCTTCACACCCCGCCGCCGCAACAACTGGTACGAGCTGGTCGGCTGATCGATCCCTCCAACATTTTGAACAAGGCCCTGATTCTTTTCCTGCTCTGCGCCACCGCCGTGGCACAGCAGCAGGTGGGCGTGACCAACGACACCCGGTTCGTGGTCGATGACGAGGCCTTCGAGAAGGAGGCGCACGAACGGACCGAGGAACTGGCCAAGCAGGGAAAGCTCGTCGACTACACCCTGATCGCCAAATCCCTTCCCTCCCGGCGTCCGGCCGTCTCCACGGCGCCGGTCGCCGTGAAGGATCTTTCCCCCACCGAATTGGCGGAGAGGCTCCGCAGCAGCACGGTCGCACTGGGGCTCCGTTATCAGGAGCCGAAGTCACGGAAGTGGCGCTTCATGATCGGCGCGACCGCCTTCGCGGTGGCTCCCGGGATCTTCTCCACCTCGCTCCACGTGATGACGATCGACCCGACGCTGATGCGCGAGGCGCAGGCCGTGGCTGTCACGCATGAGGGCAAGGTCTTTCCGGTGGCGGGGGTCATCGCGGCGAGCGATCGCGCCGACACCTGCCTGATCAGTGTTCCCGGACTCGATCTCCCTCCCCTTCCGATCCGCACGGGAGCCAGGCCTGGCGAGCAGGTCTGGTGCATGAGTCATCCCGACGGATTCACTTATATGTTCACCTCGGGACAGGTGGCCCGTGTCAGCCGCGACCGCTGGGATCAGAAGCACCAACCGGCGCTCCATGTCGAGGTGACCGCCGAGTATTGCCCCGGTTCAAGCGGCGGAGCCCTCACCGATGCCGCGGGGAACGTGGTGGCCCAGGTCTCCAGCATCAACAACTACGACGGCTTCACCTCGCGTGACGGCAAGGCGGTCAACGGAATCGTCTCTGCCCGCACCTGCACGGCGGCGGAGGAACTCCTGGCCCTGACCACGGAGGGATCGAACGAACCGGTGCCGTCGCCGACCCCCACGCCCAAGCCCAAGCCGAAACATCGCGCGCCCAAGGGCACGGTGAAGCAGCC
>JBEAOJ010000234.1:0-5840 GCA_041164985.1 Verrucomicrobiota bacterium
AATATTTTCGAGGTCAAGGGCGCGCGCTGCGCCATCGCGATCTGCGCCGACAGCGGGATCAATGGTCTGGATGGCCTGCTCGAGCAGGAGGGGGTCGAGGTGCTGCTGGTGCCGACCGGCGCGGGCGGCGAGCGCAACGACCGGGTGACCACGGAGGAGATGAAGACCCCGGAGGGCCGCGCCAAATACCTTCACTGGCTGGAGCGGGTCTTCTTCCCCGGGGCTTCGGTCATCACCTGCATCGAACGCCGGCGTGTTCTCGCCGCCGTGAATCTCTGTGGCTTCGACGGGCAGAAACACCACCACATCGGCCACGGCATGATCATCACGCCGATGGGCGAAGTTCCTGTTCTCATTCACGGCCTGCCCAACCTCGACCGCCAGCGCCCGATGTATGCCCACGTGGCGATCGATTTATCGGAACGTATCCTTTCCTTACCAATCCCAATCTGTCAAAAATCCTCCGCTTTCCTATGAAAAAAATTCCACTAAACATCCCGACCGAAACCGTCTGGCGATTCTCTCTCAAAACCGCAATCGCCGTCGCAGTCTGCCTGTGCGCCTTGATTCCAGGTGCTGCCGTGGCTGAGAAAACCCGGTTTTCCACGGTGGACATCGTTCCGGCTCCGAAAGGGGCGGCCATTGACGGCGACCTCAAGGATTGGAATGCGAACGCGTTTCTTGAAACAATCTACTCCCCGTCGCTCTATCCCAACTTCTCCATGCGTGTCGGATTCATGTATGACAAGGAGGGGTTGTATGTGGCGGCGCATTTCGTCGATCCCACGCCGATGGTCAACGCAGCCCACCCCGAAGCCACCCCGCAGGAAGCCGCGAGGGGCGACGCACTCCAACTTCACCTCATCAGCGATCCGGCGGCGCCCTATCCCTATACTGGCCCTGAGGGAAATAACCGCATCTGCCATGTGACCCTCTGGCATTCCTCGCCAAAGGGGGAACCTGTACTCGCCATCGATTATGGGCTGAATCATGAAAAACGGGTCCTGCTCCGAGGCAAGAAGTCCGGGGTGGTTTTTACCGCGGATGCCGACGGCAAGGGTTACACGGTCGAGGCATTGATTCCCTGGAATCTGCTGAATGTTCCCTCGAACGCCTTCAACAGCCTCCGGTCCGACTCCGCCATCGCCCTGAGCGTTGAACCCGTTTGGGGCAATGCCTCCGGCACCGCTCCGATGGTCTCTTATCAGGATCTCGTTGTCTCTCCCGGCACGGATGACAGAGGGCCGAAAAACTGGGGCCGCGCGACCTTTGCCAAGGAGTCTGAAGTGCAACCGCGGCCGAACCCGGCTCTGGCCTCGGGGGCCAATCCAGCCGACAATCCCCTCCAGATCAAACTCACCCTCCAGGATCCCAAGGCCACCACCATCAGCCTCGGATTGTTCTCCCAGGAAAAAGGGTTGATCCGCAGTCTGCCGGTCACGGTGCGCCGCCAGTCGCAGCTCGGGGCGGATTTTGAGCTGAACTGGGATGGCCTTGATGCCGATGGGAAGCCGATTCCCGCAGGCACCTACCAACTCAAGCAACTCACGCATCAGGGCATCGGCCAGAAGTTCATCGCCTCACTCCACAACGCCGGAAATCCCCCCTGGAAAACCGACGACGGTCTTGGCCAGTGGGGCGGGGACTGGGCGCCGCCCGTGGCGGCCACATCGGATGCGAATTTCGTCTATCTCGGCTGGGGGGCCAACGAGTCCGGGCCGGCTTTGGTTTGCGTGAAAAAGGAACTCGATTCCAACGGGCTTTACCAGAAGGTCTGGGGCGCGCATCCCGCCATGCACAGTGATGTCGGGTTTCATCTCACCGCCTTGGCGACCGACGGCACGCGCCTCTTTGTCGCGCAGGACGGGCAACCTTACGGCGCCGCCAAGTCCGGTAAAACCGATTGCTTCGCCGCCGTCACGCTCTACGACGCAAAGACAGGCCAGGTGCTGAAATTCCCGTTCGGCAAGGCCAGCCTGCCTGTTGCCCAATGGGAGGCTTCGCGCTGCGATGCCGAAAAAAGGAAACCGCTCTTCGAGCGTCGCAAGACAGGCGATTTCGGCCCTCAGCAACTCTGCTCCAACCTCACCGGTATCGCCGTCTCGGGCAATATGCTCTACGCCGCGCTCTTTCTCGACAACAAGATCGTCGCCCTCAATTGGAAGACGGGTGAAAAAACCGGCGAGTTCCCTGCGGAGGCCCCTTCGGGCGTCGCGGTCGAGGCTGATGGGAAGCTTGTTGCGGCCACCGCGAAGGGCCTCCTGCGCATCGATCCCGGCTCCGGTGCGTCGACGCCCCTTGCCAACGGGCAACTCTCGCGCCCATGGGGACTCGCGCTTGACAAGAGCGGCAATACGGTGGTCGCGGACTGCGGCACCGCCATGCAGGTCAAGACCTTCAGCCCCGATGGAAGACTTCTCCGCACGGTAGGCAAAGCAGGTGGGCGGGCCTGGATCGGCGCCTACGACCCGAGCGGCTTGCTGATGCCATCCGGCATCACTGTCGATGCCGACGGCAAGATCTGGGTGGCCGAGAATGACGAATTTCCACGGCGCGTAAGCGTCTGGGATACATCGGGCAAAAACATCGGGGACTACCACGGCCCCTCCGTGCCGCAGACGGACCGCGGCATCGACCCGGAGAATCCCGGGCGCATCAATGTCCAGATGGTCGAATACGAACTCGATTATGAGACGGGTAAATACAAGTGCCTTGCGACCCTCTGGCGGCCGCATGTGGATGGTTGGACCCCGGTTGCGAACTTCGGTCGTGCTTCACGGTTGCTCATCCGGCACGCGCAGGGACGGGAGTATGCGTTCCTCGACTTCGGCTACAATGATAATCTGGGAGTGATCCTGATTCGCAAAGGAGACCGGTTTCAGGCCTGCGCTTCGCTCGGCAGGACTCCCTGCGTGCCGGTGATGCCCTTCGGCGGCGAGGCGTGTAGCCATGGCATGGTGCCGAATCCGGAGAAGTGGCTCACGCCGGAGCAGTGGAAGGCCATCCGCGAACCGGGCAAGGATGTGTTTTGTCATCTGAATCAGATCTGGCACACCTGGGCCGATGCCAACGGCGACGGCGTCGTGCAACCTGGGGAGCTCACGCTCGAACGCAGGGAATGGGCTGATCAGCGCTCGTGCGCGTTCACCGGTGTGGATGATGACCTCACGCTCTGGGGCCTCGGGGGATATTCCAATATATACCGGCTTCCCGTGAAGGAGTTCACGGCCGCCGGCGTGCCGATCTATCCCGCCCGCACCGAACTCAAGCCGCTGTTCACCAAGGTGAGCGCAGCCGATGCCTCGATCTGGATTGATGCCAAGCGTCAACGGGTCTATGGTTTCGACGCCAAGGGTGGCGACAGCCGCATGCGCGGCGAATGGGCCGGCGTGAGCTGCTACGATTTTTCCGGCAAGCTGCTCTGGCTTTACCGCGACACGTGGCTGGGCTTCGCCTCCGACTCCCCGTTCTTCAAGCCCGGCCGCATCATCGGCGTCAATAAAATCATCGGCCAGGCCGATCTGGACAACGGGGTCGGCCTTCTGGTCATGCCCGGATATATTGGCGACTATTCCATGATCTCGACCGACGGCCTCTGGGTCCATGAATTTTGCCAGGACAACCGTCTCGGAGGCGGTGCCGGCCCTGACACCGTCTTCATCGAGAACATGACCGGCATCTTCTACCGCAATGCGAAAAACGGGAAAGTCTATCTCATCGGCGGCGACATCGACGCCCGCGTCTGGGAGGTCACGGGCCTCGAAACGATCCGCACGGCGGAGACGCCGCTCACGATCACGGAGCAGGATTTCTCCGCCGCATCGGCCATCGCCGGACGAACCAAGACCGCCTCCTCCGTCGCGCCGATCATCCTTGGTAAGGTCGGCAGGATTGAGGTCGATGGCAAGACGGCGGAGTGGGTGTTCGACAGGGCGGTCGCCATCGATGCCGGTGCCGGACGCGGGGCGAAGGTGTCCCTGGCCTGCGATGACACCACCCTCTACGCCGCCTTCAAGGTGGACGACCGCTCGCCCATGGTTAACACCTCGACCGACCCGGCCATGATCTTCAAGGGAGGCGATCTCTGCGATATCATGCTGGCGGCCGATCCCTCGGCGGATTCCAAGCGCACCAAGCCGGTGGCGGGCGATACCCGCCTCTCCTTCGGCGTGATCAACGACAAGCCGGTTTGCGTGATCTATCAGGCCAAGACGACCGGCCCCAAGGCGCCGATGACCTTCACTTCCCCGACGGGCGAGGAGGTCTTCGAGCGGGTGCAAATTCTGGACTCCGCCAAGGTCTCGGTGACGCGCACCGCCACGGGCTATGAACTCGAGGCGGCCGTGCCGCTTGCCGAAATCGGCTTCAAGCCCGCCCCCGGCCAGGCCACACGCGGCGATGTCGGTGTGCTCTTCGGAACAGACGGCGGCGGACGGACGATCCTCCGCGCCTATTACTCAAACAAGGACACCATGGTGGTCGAGGATGTGCCGAGTGAGGCGCGCCTTGCCCCCTCAAACTGGACAACCCTGGAGGTGAAACCATGAACCCCGATCAAACCATGAACCCTGACACGAAAAACCGATCACTGGCCGACTGCTCCATCATTCTGAAAAAGCATCTTCAGCATTGGATGGCCATTGCACTCCTCATCGTGGCTGCGGGCGGCTTGCGGGCCGAAGGTCTCGAGTATGCCGGGGTGCTCGGCAACTCGGGCATTAACGGGGCCGAGTTGGTGCGAGTCAACACGGGGCTCAAGGGGCGGGACGGCGGCGGCTTCAGATCGGGGGTCGCCCTGGATCGCGATGCCCGCGTCTGGCTGAGCGGCGGCGACGCCTTCAACTGCCTTGATCTCGAGGGCCGCCTGCTCAAGCAGTTTCCTCTGCAGCCTGCCGGAAGCCGCATCGATACCAGTGGATTCGCCCTTCTGGACGGGGCGCTTTACGGTTTCGGACACCTGCCCAAAGCCGATCCCAAGACCGGCTCCGATGTCGTGCTGTTTGCCCTGCCGCTCGGGGGCGCCCCTTCCGCCGAGGCCCTTGATTCCTTCCCTGAGTATTCCGCCCATCGGCCCGGTATTCTCTGCCCGACGCCGCACGACGGCAAACTGCTCTACGCCTACGCCGAGGAAAAAGAAAAGCGCATCGTCATCGGCGCGTATGATTCCAAAAACAAGGAGCGCATCCGGTTGATGGAGATTCCCGGTGAATTCCCGTCCGCTTTGGCGGTCGACCCCGACGGTCAGGCGCTCTATCTCGGCGGTTACTTCGGCAAATATATCGGGGCGAATATCCATCAGCCAAGAGCCTGTGAAATCGTGAAGTTGACTTGGGATGGCAAGGAACTCTGGCGTCGTGTCTGCTTGGAGACTCCGGCGGAGCCGACGCAGTTTCGCGGAGTTGTCTCGGTCGCGGGCGGTGCGGTCTGGGACGCTGCCTGGTATGGATTTCTGGCCCGCTTTGACCGCAACGGCAAGACGGCCCCCGGCAAGGTCGCCAGTTGGGACGTGCGCATCCCCTATGTCACCCAGATCGTCGATGTGCGCGGCAGCCTCGACCTGCTGGCGCCCAAGGGGGTGGCCGTCGCCATGGATCCGTTGCTTGTGTCAACGTCGCTTCCCGGCAACGCCTACCTCGCGACCTGGGACGACGAGGCCGCCGTGCTGCAACTCGACAAACGCTATGGCTCGCTTCCGGATCTCGGGAACATTCACCTCAGCCCCGATGGCTGGGTCAACGCTGGCGGATTGTGGTGGCGGTTTGACGATGCGGCCAATGCCGCCCCGCGCTTTGCCAACTATACCGCCGCCACCTCGCCCGGCGCCTGGCGCGGGGAATGGA
>JBEAOJ010000235.1:0-4877 GCA_041164985.1 Verrucomicrobiota bacterium
CTAGCGACTCTCCGCCCAAGCGACCATCTTCTGGGCGTCGTCGAAGATCCTCGGCGCATGGCTTCCCAACTGGACGAGGATCAGTTCCCGTCCTCCCTTGCTGTAGCTGCTGATCAGGCACTTTCCGGCCGATTCGGTGTAACCGGTCTTCATTCCGTTGAAGAACGGGGAGCGCAGGAGCAGACGGTTGGTGGGATCAAGGAAGCAGAGTTTTCCATTGGCGTAGTGGAAGCAGTAGGAACGCATCGCCATCGCCTCCCGGAGATCGGGATTGCGGTAGGCGCGGAAAGCGACACGGGCCATGTCGCGCGCGGTGGAGTGCTGCCGGGCGGGTAACCCGTGTGGGTTCACAAAGTGAGAGGAGGTGGCCCCACATCGCGATGCCAGCCTGTCCATCTCCACGGCGAATGCGCCGGTGCTTCCGGAATGAGAACGGGCGAGCGCTGCGGCGCAGTCGTTCGCGCTTTTCACCATCATCGCCCTCATGAGTTGGCGTCGCGAATAGCTCTCGCCGATCCGAAGCCCGAGTTTGGTCGGCTCCACCACCGTGTCCTCACGGGCGATGGAAACCTGTTCATCGAGAGGATCCTGCTCGGCCACGATCAGCGCGGTGAGCAGCTTCTGGGTGCTTGCCACCTGACGCGGCTGGTCGGCGTTTTTCTGGTAGAGGGTCCGGCCGGTGCGTGCGTGGATCAGGATGGCCGAAGCGGCAAGAATGGGAGGCGCGTCAGATGGCCAGATCGAGCGGGGTGCCTGGGGCGCCACCTCGGTGACCGTTGTGGTGGAAGCCGTGGGCCGCTGCGGAACCGTGGGTTCGTCGAAGGCGCAACCGGTGAGAAGGAGTGTTGCGACGCAAAGACAGGAAAAAATGATTTTTGTCATCGGGGACATCCCAACAACGTGCCTGCAAATCACAATGGGGCAAGACTAAGAATGAAGAGCCCGCGTGTTGGAATACAACTTCTGCCGTGTTTTATTGACGGCACTTTTCTCCCGAAAAGCCATGCCGCCCTTGTATCTCGTATTCGCGTGATCTACCGCGCTCCTTCCCAGCGGCTTGTTTCAGCTTTCAGGTTTCAGCTTTTCAGCTTTTTCTATTCTCCCATGTTAACGACCCGGCGAATCCTTACCCCCGTTCTGCTCATCGTGCTGGCGGCCTGTGCTATCACGGCTTCCTTCGAGCTGGATGCGCCGGTGGAGCGGGCGGTTCTCGAATGGAACGGCGGACACTGGAGCCGCCTTCCGGGCGTTGCCCTGCTCAGCCGCTATGGCGACTGGCCCGAACTGATGCTGCTCGGAGGGGCCGGATTCCTGATTGCGCGGAAGCTTCGCAATGTCCGGTGGCAGCGCATCCTGCTTTCCGCAATGATCGCCTCGACGCTTGCCGGCATGGCGGTGAATGCCTCGCGCCTCACGACCGGACGGACCCGTCCGCGGGCGGCGGCCGAGCAGGGCTGGTACGGACCGCGCCACGACGGCAAGTGGCTGATCGGCGCGGCCGACTTCAACAGCTTCCCCTCGGGTCACACCGCCACAGCGGTGGGATTCGCGGGCGTGATCCTTATTGCAGCACCCGCCTGGGGAGTCGCCGCCATGGTCGCGGCCGGATCGATCGCCCTGGCCCGCATCCTGCTGGGCGCGCACCATCCATCCGATGTCATCACCGCCTCGATGCTCTCGCTTGCCATCGCATGGATCGTCTGGGAATTCCTCGGCAGACGCGGCCGGGTTGATTTCCGGGATCGGGGATAGGTTATCGGATCTCGGGAACATTCCCAGTCGGCTCACAGCTTGAGCGGATTCGGTTTTATTTGACGCATGTGGAAGGGAAGAAATCTCGCACAGACGTAACGGATGCAAAGCTCCAACCAACGCACCCTTTCCTCTCTCCGCTCCAAATGCTTTGCATTAGGAGCCTGGATTTCCTCCCACGCCAGAAAACGTACCCTCAAAATCGCCCTCCACCCAAAAAAATGCCCCTGGCTCGACGGCCTCTTCTCAAAAGCAGACTCCCTCTCACCACCTTTTACCCAATTTTGCCGCTCCTAATGCAAAATCTGGGATAATCCGGGTTGAAATACCGAGGGAACCACGAAAAACGAAAGTTACGAACTTTCTCACGATTCATTTCAGTCATCATTTTTTTCCTTGGCTCTTTTACTCATGGAAAAACCATCGCCATGGGTTCCCCCCCAACATTTCTCTCTTTGCCAATCCCGGAAATTTCAAACTCCGGGAGTCCTCAGGCAAAGCCAGAGGATTACCTTTGGGATTTACATAAGCTGCTGACCGCAGGGGCCCACCAACTTTGCCGTGCATTCCTGATGATAAGTCACTTTCAGTACAAAGAAATTGGGGGAAGCGTTTGTGGCGCTTCCCCCAAGTTTTAGCTCGTCGCCGAAAGGTTGTTCCGGCGGGAGGGGTGCTTATTTCTTCTTAGCGACGGCCTTCTTCTTGGCCGGGGCTTTCTTCTTGGCAACGGTCTTCTTGACGGCCTTCTTAACAGCCTTCTTGACGACCTTCTTCACGGCCTTCTTGGCCGGAGCCTTCTTGACGGCTTTCTTTGCAGGAGCCTTCTTTGCAGCTTTTTTCTTAACGGGCATTTCAATCCACCTCCTTTGTTCCGCATGGGCGGTGTGTGCGAAAATAATGTGAATAACTCACTGCCGAATGTGAATAAGTTGTCGCGCGTGTTGCGTCAACGGATTTTCCAAAAAATTCTTGCTCTTTCTTTCGCGGGCCCGCGCGCGAAATTTTTCCGCTCAGCGCGTTGCGAGGATTTTTTCCGCATGCGCGACGATCTCGTCGATCTCCGCAAGCCGTCCCGTTCCCTCGTATCCGCACGCAAGCATCCCCTCCGCAGGCCCCACGAATGCGGCTCCGCGGTTCTTCAGTGTCTCCGTGTTCGCGCGCGTGGCGGCATGCTCCCACATCTTTCCGTTCATGGCCGGTGCGATGAGCAGCGGTGCACGCGTCGCCAGCGCAACGGCTCCGAGCGCATCGTCGGCAAACCCGTGCGCGAGCTTCGCGATGGCATCGGCGCTCGCGGGCGCGACGAGCAGAAGGTCGGCACGGTCGGCAAGTTCGATGTGTCCCGGCTTCCATCCACCCTCCTGCTCCTCCGAGAGATCGAGAAGAACGGGATTGCGCGAAAGCGTCGCGAGCGTGAGCGGCGTGATGAACCCCGCGGCGGCGCGCGTCATGACGACGAAGACTTCATGCCCGTTCCTGCGGAGCCGGCCGGCCAACTCCGCCGCCTTGTAGGCGGCGATCGATCCGGTCACCCCTAGGATGACCGTGCGTCCGGAGGAGGAACGGTCGCTCACGGCTCGCCTCCCGTTTTCTTCGGAGATTCCACCACCGTCATCCGGTGGGTGAGGTAGCGTTCGGCGCGCATCACGGCGCGGAACTTCTCGATGTTCTCCTCCATCGAGCCGTTGATGATCGTGTAGCGGTAGTCGCGCCAGCACTCCATTTCCTTGGCGGCGTTGCGCATGCGGATCTCCACCTGCTCGTCGGTCTCGGTGCCGCGGCGCAGGAGGCGGCGGCGGAGTTCCTCGAGATCGGGCGGCAGGAGGAAAACGTCGGCCAACGCCTGGAGGATGAGCGGGTCGCCGCAGGCGCGGATGTTGGCCGCCCCGCGGGTGTCGATGTCGAGCAGGACGTCGATGCCGTTGCGCAGATTCTCGAGAACGGGTCCCTTGAGCGTCCCGTAGTGATTGCCGTGCACCTCGGCATGCTCGAGGAACTCCCCCTTGGCGAGGCGCGACGCGAAATCCTCCGGGGTGAGAAAGTGGTAGTCCTCTCCGTCGACCTCGCCCGAGCGCGGGGCGCGCGTCGTGCAGGAGACCGACCAGACGAAGTCCGGCTTCTGCCTGAGCGCCGTGCAGAGGGTTGTCTTCCCGGCGCCGGAGGGGGCGGAGATGACAAAGAGGATGCCGGTGCGGCGGAATTGCAGGGAAGGATTGCTCACGCGGGTTGCGGTTATTCCAGGTTGGCGACTTGTTCGCGGATCCTATCAAGCTCCGCCTTGGATTGCACGACCCGTCGGGAGACGGCGGCGTCACCCGCCTTGTTGCCGAGTGTGTTGAACTCACGGAACATCTCCTGGGCCAGGTAGTCGAGGGTGCGGCCTGCCGGCTCGTTCCCTGCCAGCGCTTCGCGGCACTGGACGAAGTGGCTCTCCAGTCGGGTGAGTTCCTCGGTGATGTCGCTTCGTTCCGCCATGAGGGCCAGTTCGCGGGCCAGCGAGCCGTCATTCGGGGAAAGGGGCACACCGAGTTCTTCCAGCCGCCCCTTGAGATGATCGCGCCGCTGTTTCAGCACGGAGGGCACGCGTGCGCGGATCGCCTTCACCGCCGACTCCAGAAGCTTCACCCTCTTGAGCAGGTCGGCGACCAGATGGCCCCCCTCCTTGCGGCGCATCGCCGTCATGCGCTCGAGAGCCTGCGCGAGCGCACCCTGAACGGCGGGCCAGAGCGCGTCGGGCGAGGGGACCTCCTCGGCCGGGTTCCTCAGCACGCCCGGGGATTTCAAGAGCAGCTCTAACGTCACCTCTCCGGGAAGCTTCAGTTCGTCACGGAGCGCCTGAAGGTCGCGAAGGGCTCGCTGCGCCGCGGCCTTGTCCACCACGCCCGCCGGAACGGTGCCGGCCGTGACGGCTTCCAAAACGATGGTGGCGTTGACCCTCCCGCGGCGGACATGCTTCTGGATCTCCTCACGCACCCGCGGTTCCAGCGTGGCCAACGGCTTGGGCAACGCGGCGGCGATCTCGATCCCCTTGCGGTTCACGGAGGAGCATTCGACGGTGCATCTCCATCCCTCCGCAACGGACGTTCCCCGTCCATGTCCTGTCATGCTTTCCATCATCGTGAGGT
>JBEAOJ010000236.1:0-9244 GCA_041164985.1 Verrucomicrobiota bacterium
GCCGGATCGGGCGGGGGCAAGGTCTATCCGCTTCGGGATCTTGCGACCCCCGTCGAGGCATTGCGCTATTATCACCGTCTCACCCCGTCTCTACCGAAGCCATAAAACGCATCAGAGGAGATAAAGCAGATTCATGGCCACAAAATGCACAGGATGCACAGGGGTTTGTGCAGGCCTGAGGGGCCAAAAGCGCCGAGGTGGATCTTCTATTTTGCTGCGGCCTTTTCCGGTTTTTCTTTAATCGGCATCACAAGTTGAGGACCGGCATTCATGGGGACATAGACCCGCTCGGCCCCCTTGATGTTCTCCGCCTGGAGATACTGGATGTAGGAAGGTGAGAGGACGGCGCTGATGGAGGTGATCGCCTTGGCCTGCTCCATCGCCTGTGCCGCGGAGCGAGCGCCTGCCGCCTCGCCATTCTTGCGTTCGATATCGATGTTCTTCTGGGCGATCTGTTCCTCAATGGTCTTTTGTTCAAGGGTCTGATTGAGGGCCACCTTGGTTGCGATTGCCACGATGACCTGCTGTGGAGGGGAGGCGTTCCCCATCACGACAGACATGACTTCAAAAGGCGTGTTCTTGAGGAGGTCTTTTACCTGATCACCGATGTCTTTGGAAATGGCTGGCAATGATTCATTGACCGAAAGCCCATCGTATTTTGCCACGACAGAGCGGGTGATGGTACGGAACGGTTCGCGGATGAATTGGTCGTAGGCGGCCTTTGCGATCTTGTCGGGCTCACCCGTGCTTTCCCATCCACCGAACTCCTCCATGAACCGGCGGACCGATTTTTCGTCCGGCTTGAGGCGCCAGACGATATGAGCCTGGCTGGAGAGGGGAAGTTTGTCTTTGGCCAGGATGGCACTGGCTGCATCAAATGTCTCCGAGTAGGTGTAGGGAGTGATCGAAACAGACTGCCCCCAGAGGCGCCAACGGAGTCCCGTGGATGCCGGGCCGAAAATCACCTCCTTGTACTCGCCCTTTCCAAGGATGGGCTTCGAGTAGATGTAACTCGAGTAGCCGGCGGTGACGCGCACGTTGGAGACGTTCGGTGTCACGAAGAACAGGATGAATGCGGCAAGAGCCACGATGCCGATAACCGGGAGGGATGCTTTCTGCATGGAGAAATCGTTGTTCTGATCCCAGGGGTTGGCAAGACTACCTTTTTACTGAGCCCCTCGATGTGGCTCGCCTTGAACCCTCGACTCTCGGGTAAGCATCAGCGCCAGGAGGCTGACCGCCGCCATGATGGCGAGATAAAGACCGACCGACCGGAGTCCGTGACTGATGGCAAGCGAGGTCGCCGCATAGGGAGCGAGGGAGGCTCCAAGAATGCCGGCCAGATTGAACGCCAGGGAGGATCCTGTGTAGCGGATCTCCACCGGGAAGAGTTCGGAGAGGAAGGTGCCCAGGGGCGCATAGGTCGTTCCCATCAGGATGAACCCGATGATCAGCGTGGCCATGACGCCCGGGAATCCCGCCGAGAAGAGGGGGCCGAAGGAGAGCCCGAACACAAGGATCGCTGCGGAAGATACGATGAGCATCACTCTTCGTCCGATCCGCTTGGCCAGCCATGCGGAGCAGGGAATCGACAACCCGAAGAAGAGGACGCCGACCAACTGGATCACGAGGAAATCTTCCCGTGTGTAGCCCAGGGTGGTGGTCCCCCATGAGAGGCAGAAGACCGTCAGCAGATAGAAGATGACAAAGGTGGCCACGGCTCCGAGTGTGGCCAGAAGCAGGAGGGCAAGGTGATTGCGGAAGACCGCGATCATCGGCACGGCGACATGCCCCCCTCGTGCGGTCACCTCAAGGAACGCGGGGGTCTCGGTGATATGCAACCGGACATAGAGGCCAACAAGGACCAGCAGGCTGCTTGCGAGGAACGGGATCCGCCATCCCCAGCTCAGGAAGTGCTCGTTATCGAGGAAGGTGGTAAGAAGGAGGAAGATGCCCCCGGAGCAGAGGAATCCCAACGGAGCACCGAGTTGAGGGAACATCCCGTACCAGTCGCGCTTCCCTGGCGGTGCGTTCTCCGTGGCGAGCAGGATGGCTCCTCCCCATTCCCCTCCGAGCCCGAATCCCTGGCCGAAGCGGCAGAGCGCCAGCAGTGCGGGGGCCGCCAGCCCGATCGATGCGTAGGTGGGGAGCAGTCCGATCACGACCGTCGAGAGTCCCATGGTGAGCAGGGCCGCCACCAGGGTTGCCTTACGGCCGATCCGGTCGCCGAAGTGACCGAACACGGCCGATCCGACCGGACGGGCGAAGAATGCCAAGGCGAAGGTGGCGAGTGATTGGAGCGTCGCCGCCGTGGCGTCCGAGGAGGGAAAGAAGAGCTTCGGAAAGACGAGCACCGCCGCGGTCGCATAGATGTAGAAATCAAAGAACTCGATGGCGGTTCCAGCAAGGCTGGCCGTAAGGATCCTGGCCGTGGAGTTTGGCTGTGTGGACTTCATCGCAGGTGGTGATAGTGCGCTTTCAATTGATTCATTGCCACAAGATGCAGGAGGCGCAGGGAAGGGATCAATTCATTGATCCCGGATTATGTTATAGGGTCAGGGTTCCGGGAGCGGGCAAGGGGTTAAAAGTTGATAGTTGAAGTGTTACAACCAAGGCTCTGGGAAGAGCCGCTTAAGACTACGACGAAGTCGTAGCCCAAGGGCGCCACCGCTTGCCTAACGCCGAGTGTCTGGTGGCATGGCGTAGCCTGTCCCGCAACTGCCGGGACAGTCCCGAAAGGGACGAACCAAACATACCGGGAGGGTGTGCGGAAGACTGCGACTACGTCGCTGCCCGAAGCAAGGATGCCGCTGCTTCCCGGTAGGGAAGCGGCATCAAATGCATCAGGAGATGCTGATGCAAAGGAAAGTGGTGTCAAAGTGGATCAAAACAGCCCTGATCTGAGAATCGTGATGGCGCATTCCGGGCCGAAGAGTCGAACCAAGGTTTCCAATTCAGTCCCTTGCAACCTTTTTAAATATGTAACATTGTAATTTTACGACACACTATCTGGGCGAACCATCCGCACCTAATGATGACGTTCCATTGCATAATCCGGGTGGATGCGATTTCTCGGAGGTATGGCTTCCCATAGCAATTTTCGCTATTATGCCTGATTTTCGTCGTGAAAATCCGTTACTTGCTTGCCCGGTCTCGGCCCGATGGTCTGCGTTAAGTTTGTGGGAGACCTCTCGGCAACCCCTGATTTTTCTGCGGCAAATTTCTTGCCTTTGGGCGCCGAATTCCTACTCTGTTCCGGCCTGCGAATTCCTCCATCCGGGCGTCCCATACCACCCGAATGTCGAATTTCTTTCCCAGATGGGCCAATTGGCTCCCGCTCCAGCTGCTGGTCTGCGTGCTGGTTGTCGGCGCCCCCATCACCCTCGGGGTCTGGTATTACTTCACGCCGAAATACACCCGGGTCGGCTACCAGCCCGACCAGCCGGTTCCCTTCTCCCACGCCCTCCACGTGAAGCAGCTCGGGATGGACTGCCGCTACTGCCACAGCTTCGTCGAGGTGGCCGGCCACTCGAATCTCCCCGCCACCCAGACCTGCATCAACTGCCACGGCGAGGGCAAGATCCTCTCCAACAGCCCCCGCCTCGCACCGGTCCGCGAGAGCTGGAAGACCGGCCAGCCGATTCCCTGGGTGCAGATCCACCGCCTGCCCGATTACGCCTACTTCAACCATGCGGTCCACGTGAACCGCGGGGTCAGCTGCTACAGCTGCCACGGCGCGGTAAACGAGATGAGCGTGGTCTACGAGGCCGAGTCCCTGAGCATGAAGTGGTGCCTCGACTGCCATCGCTCCCCCGAGAACTTCCTCCGTCCTCCCTCGGAGATCTTCAACATGGACTGGCACCCCTCCTCGGCCGCCGAGCAGCGTGAGCTGGGCACCAGGTTCAAGGAGGAGTGGAAGGTCAACCCACCCGTCAATTGCGGAGGCTGCCACCGATGAAAAAGATTTTCCAACATCCCGCGCGTGACGCGAAGCCGACTCTCTGGAGGACTCAGGGAGAGCTTGAGAATTCCGCGGAGTTCAACGAATCGCTTGCGCGCGAGTTCACCGATGCGGCCTCGGGCCGTGATGCAGGCGAGGGTCTCTCCCGCCGTGATTTCGTCCGACTCATGGGAGCCGCCACCGCGCTGACCGGCGTGGGGCTGACCGGTTGCCGCCGTCCCGAGGCACACCTCGTTCCCTTCGCCAAGGGCGCCGAGTGGACGGTTCCCGGCAAGTTCCTCTTCTACGCGAGCGCCATGCCGACGCCGGCGGGCGCCGTTCCGCTCATTGTCACCACCAGCGACGGCCGCCCGACCAAGGTCGAGGGGAACCCCCTCCACCCGCTCAGCAACGGCTCGACCGATGCCTTTGCCCAGGCTTCCGTCCTCGACCTCTACGACCCGAACCGTTCCAAGGAGATCAAGCATGACTCGCTGACCGTCGGTCGCGGCGATCTCGACAACCTGCTGGCCAAGATCCGCGCCACCGCGGGATCCAACGCCGGCGACGGCCTCGCGATCCTCGTGGGCAGGGAGAACTCCCCCACCGTCGAGCGTCTCCGGGCCGCGCTGGTCCAGCAGTTCCCCAAGATCCTCTGGGTGCAGGACGAGGCGATTTCCTCACGCGGAGCGGAGGAGGTCTTCGACGCCATGTTCGGCGCCGGAGCCCGTCCCGCGTGCGATGTGGCCAAAGCCGATGTGATCCTCTCGATCGGCAGCGATTTCCTGAACCCCGCCGAGAGCGGCTTCGGTTTCGCCAACGGCTTTGCCAAGCGCCGCGATCCCAAGGGGTCGATGAACCGTCTCTACGTGGCGGAGAACCATTTCTCCCTCACCGGCGGCATGGCCGACCACCGCCTCCGCGTCCGGGCCTCGGAATACGGCGACTTCGCCGCCGCGGTCGCCGCCGCGGTCGCCTCCAAGACCGGTGATGCCGGCCTCAAGTCCCTTGCCTCGGCTTACAAGGGCACCGGTGTCACCTTCGATCCCGCCTGGATCAAGGGAGTGGCCGACGATCTCCTCTCCGCTAAGGGGAAGAGCCTTGTCCTTGACGGCGCGCAGCAACCCGCCGCGGTCCGCGCCCTCGTCATCGGGATCAATGCCGCCCTTGGCAATCTCGGCACGACCATTTCCGTCCGCCAGACCGGCGCCAAGCCCGCCGCGAAGCTTTCCGATCTCTGCGCCGCGATCAAGGCCGGTTCGGTCAAGACCCTCCTGATCCTCGGCGGCAATCCGGTTCACACCGCCCCCGCGGGCCTCGACTTCGCGAACCTGCTGGCACGCGTTCCCGAGACGCTCCATCTCTCGCTCTTCACCGACGAGACGAGCAAGGTGACCCACTGGCAGGTGCCCGCGGCCCATTATCTGGAGAGCTGGGGCGATGCCCGTTCCCTCGACGGCACGGTCTGCTCCGTCCAGCCGATGATCCTTCCGCTCTGGAACGGAATCTCCGCGATCGAGATCCTCGCGTCGCTTGCCGGCGAGAAGATCGACGGCCCCTCCGCGGTCCGCGCCACCTTCGCCTCCTACTCCAAGGATGCCTCCGACGCCGCCTGGCAGACCTTCCTGAAGAACGGCTTCGCCGCGGGAACCGCGTGGCCCCTCTCGGCACCGGCCTTCAACCAGGGTGCCGCCCTCGCCGCCGTCCAGTCGGCCAAGGGGAGTGCCTCCGGGGAGTTCGAGGTGGTCTTCCTCCGCAGTTCGAGCGTCGACGACGGCCGCTACGCCAACAATTCCTGGCTCCAGGAGACGCCCGATTTCGTCACCAAGCTCGTCTGGGACAACGCCGCCCTCGTCAGCCCCGCCGACGCCAAGGCTCTCGGCATCAAGGATGGCGACTGGCTGCGGATCACCGCCGGCGACCGGTACATCGATGCCGCAGCCCTGATCGCTCCCGGCCATGCCGACCGCTCGGTCAGCATCGCGCTGGGCTACGGCCGCAACGGCGTCTCCCACGTGATGGAGAAGGTCGGATTCGACGCCTACCCGCTCCGCGATTCCTCCACGCTCGGATACCGCGGTGGTGTCGCCGTGAAGGCCCTGCCCAAGGATGCCTACGTCTTTGCCCGCACGCAGGAGCACGAGAACATGGAAGGGCGCAACATCGCCCGCGAAGGGACGCTCGGGCAGTTCAGGGAGGAGCCGAACTTCGCCTCGGAGATGGACGGCGAACTCCCCAAGCCCGTATCCATCTATCCGAATCCCCCGCTCACCGGCGATCTCCAGTGGGGTCTCTCGGTCGATCTGAATTCCTGCATCGGTTGCAACGCCTGCCTCGTCGCCTGCCGCGCCGAGAACAACGTCCCCGTCGTCGGCAAGGACCAGGTCCGCCGCGGCCGCGACATGGCCTGGATCCGCATCGACCGCTGGTTTGCGAGCGCCGATCACAGGGAGGAATCCCTCGAGATGATCCCGATGGCGGTGATGTGCCAGCAGTGCGAGAGCGCCCCGTGCGAGGCGGTCTGCCCGGCCAACGCCACCGTTCACAGCGAGGAGGGTCTCAACCTGATGGCCTACAACCGTTGCATCGGCACCCGTTACTGCGCCAACAACTGCCCCTGGAAGGTGCGCCGCTTCAACTGGTTCGACTACAACGAGCGCCCCCTCGACCAGCTCTACTACGGCCCGCTTGCGCCGAAGGGAATGGCCGACAGCCTCAAGATGGCCAAGAACCCGAACGTCACCGTCCGCATGCGCGGCGTGATGGAGAAGTGCACCTTCTGCATCCAGCGCATCGAGGAGGCCAAAATCGGCCGCGCGGTGAAGGCCGGCGCCAGCGACGTCACCAAGACCCCGCTTCCCGCCTTCAAGTCCGCCTGCCAGCAGGCCTGCCCGTCGGAGGCGATCGTCTTCGGCAACATCAACGACCCGCAGAGCGCGGTCTCCAAGGCCAAGGCCGACGCCCGCACCTACTCCTCGCTCGCCTACCTCAACACGCGTCCGCGCGTCACCTACATGGCGAGGGTCCGCAATCCCAACCCGGCGATGCCCGGAGCCGATCTCGTCGGCGCCGCCAACCGTCGTAACGAGCACGCCTAACCGAGCATGTCCGCAACCACTTCCAACGAGACCGCCGCTCCCGACCTGAGCGCCATCGCCCGCCCGCCGCAGGTGCTCAACAACCGCGGCCCGCTCTGGGTGACCGACGCGGTCTGCTCGATCGTCGAGGGGAAGACCCCGCTCTGGTGGTATGCCGCCATCTCCGTCTCCGGCGCTTTCGCCGCGATCGGCGGAGCCTGCATCCTCTACATGATCGTGACGGGCGTCGGCGTCTGGGGTTCCAACAGCCCCTGCTTCTGGGCCTGGGACATCACGAACTTCATCTTCTGGGTCTCCATGGCCCACGCCGGATCCCTCATCTCCGCGCTCCTCTTCCTGACCCGCCAGAAGTGGAGCATCTCGATCTCCCGGGCCGCCGAGGCGATGACCGTCTTTGCCATCGTCTGCGCCGGCGTCTATCCGGCGATCCACATCGGTCGCGTCTGGTTCGTCTGGTTCCTCTTCCCCGTGCCCAACAGCTACGGCATGTGGCCGAACTTCTCGAGCCCGCTGCTCTGGGACGTCTTCGCGGTGACCAGCTACCTGACCGTCTCCTCGCTCTTCTGGTTCGCGGGCATGATCCCCGATCTCGCCGTCCTCCGCGACCGCGCCACGACGAAGATCCGCAAGTTCGCCTACGGCCTTGTCTCCCTCGGTTGGCTCGGCACCGCCCGCCAGTGGCGTCACTACGAGATGATGTATGTCCTGCTGGCGGGGCTCACCTCGGTCCTCGTCGTCACCGTCACCTCGATCGTGGCCAGCGACTGCGCCACGTCGGTCGTCCCCGGTTGGCACGCCACCATCTTCCCCTTCTACTTCATGGTCGGCGCGGTCTACAGCGGAAGCGCCACCATCCTGACCCTGCTCATCCCGCTCCGCGCGATCTATCCCCAGCTCAAGGAACTGATCACCCCGTCCCACCTCGACAAGGTCTGCAAGCTCCTCCTGATGATGGGCTCCTGCGTGGCCTATGTCTACGTCTTCGAGCTCTTCAACGCCTGGTACAGTGCGAACCCCTTCGAGCGCGGAGCCTTCTGGGAGCGCTTCACCAGCAGCTACAGCTGGTATGCCATCACCTGTCTCTCGATCAACCTGACGATCCCCCAGCTCTTCTGGTTCAAGGCGGTTCGCCGATGCCTGCCGCTTGTCGTGGTCCTGGCGATCCTCTGCAATGTCGGCATGTGGTTCGAGCGCTTCATGATCGTGACCACCACGCTCACACGCGACTTCCTGCCCTCCTCCTGGGGGAATTTTCACGCCACGATCGTCGACATCCTGACCGCCACCGGAACGGTCGGCATCTTCTTCACGCTCTTCCTGCTCTTCATCCGCTTCGTCCCGATCATCAACATGAGCGAGCTCAAGGCCGCGCTTCCGGGATCACAGCCCCATGGAGATTCAGCGCACTCAACCGGGGAGGGACACTAAGATGAGCCATCACCTTCCCATCTGCGGATCCAAGGAGGAGCCGCTCCACGCGATCGGAGCGCGGTTCGACACCCCCGACCAGCTTGTGGCCGCGGTGAACCGCCTGCGTGCCGAGGGCTACTCCGCCTACGAGTGCTACACCCCCTATCCGGTGCACGGACTCGCCGAGGCGATGCGCCTGCCGAAGTCCCTCCTCAGCTTCCTCGTGCTGGGCGGCGGTCTCACGGCCATCCTGATCGCCCTCTCGATGGAGCTTGTCCCAAGCATCCTGATCTACCCTCTCATCGTGGACGGCAAGCCGCTCAATCTCTCCGCCCTCCCCCAGTATGTGCCGATCGTCGTGGCGCTCACGCTGATGATCGGCGCCATCGCCGCGGTGAAGGGAATGATCATCCTCGGCGGCATGCCCCGTCTGAACAACCCGATGTTCGCCTGGGATCTCTTCGCCAAGGATGCCTCGCGCGGTTTCTTCCTCGCGATCGAGGCCGATGATAAAAAATTCACCACGGCCGGAGTGACCGAGCTTCTCCATCAACTCGGGGCCGGCGATGTCACCGCCATCCATCTCGAGGAGGAATCCAAGTAACGCCATGAGCCTCATCCGCTACTTCATCCTTCTCCTGACCCTGCTGGTCATCCTGGTGGTCTCCATCGCGGGACTGCGCGGCTGCAAGACCAAGCGCCCGCCGATCGAGATCTTCCCCGACATGGTGCGCCAGCCCAAGGTGAAGGCCCAGGTTCCGAGCGGATTCTTCGCCGACGGACGCGGCTCCCGCGA
>JBEAOJ010000237.1:0-11129 GCA_041164985.1 Verrucomicrobiota bacterium
GACTTTCGCGTTTTGTCATGCCCGGCCGTTGCTGCGCATCCGTTACGGCGTGGTTCTCCCTCCCTTGCTTCGTCTTCACCATCTTGGTGAACTCTCCAGACCTGTTGTCAGGGTTCCATTGAAAAATCTGGGTTTAACCTGTGCTTCTTGTGCATCTTGTGGCTATGACTCAGCTTAAATTGCTCTAGAGGTGGCACCGTCCGCAGGGAGGCGGATGCCATCAACCAAGCTTCTGGGAAGGAGCGCGGTAGATTACCGTAGGTGGCCCCAACAGGGCGCCACTGCTTGCCGGGCGGCAAGTGGCGTCAATCTGAAGATAACCCGAGGGATGACAACAACTCCCATCGCCAAGAGAACCAGCTGATTTCACCGGAATGAGAGTGGAGATGGTATCAAACCTTGCTATTGGTCGTTTCCAGCGGGATGGAGGCGGGATCAGTTGGGGTGGAATTTGATGACTTCGCCTTCGTTTTGGGGGATGACGATGTTGCGGAAGGGTTCTTTGACTTTGGGGGTTTGGATTGTGATGATTTGCTTGGGAGGCTTTTGGCCAGGTTCCACTTCGGGGATGGGAGGACATTTTACGACGAAACTCATCACGATTCCTGTGTCCGGCCTGAGTGTGAAGGAACTTTCGGATGTTGACTTATGCAGGCTGTTGTTGCCGGCCTCGTCGATTTTGTAGGAGATGCCGGTTTTCTCATCGATGAGCGTTGCACCTGTTGCGGGGCTGTAGGGGTCGTATGCGATGTCTTCGTAAGGCGGGGCACCATTCAAACCGGGTCTTATGACTTTGCGGATGTTTTCCGCGATGATGGCATGTTCCTTTGCATCCGGGCGATTGGCGAAAAAGATCGAGCAGAGAAGCGTGTTGCCCGGCAGGCGTTGCACTTCAAAGAGACGTGCCTCGACTCCCTTCCATGCTGTTGGTATGGGGCTGCGGGGTTGCTCGGTGGTCACTTTGGGCTGTGACTGCGCAGTCAGTGGCATGGCAGCCAGAAAAAACAGGCCGGCGGTCAGATGATCAAAGAATTTCCTGCGCATTGATGATTCGGTATTTGTATTTGGGGTTGGGTGGGTTGTAGACGGCGTCCACGGTGTCGTCCAGTGTTCCCACGACATTGTCGGGGCCGGGGGAGTTGGCATTGCCGGGGACTCCATCCACTCCGAGGTCGAGGTAGCGTTCCACGGTGAAGCGGTAGCGTTTCTCCGCCTGCACGGAGTCGCCCGTTTCGAAGCTTCCGTATCCGGTGTTGCCGGTCTTTTTGGTGAAGCTTTGGGCGGCGACCCATACTGAGAAGACGCTGCTGCGCGTCTCAAGCAGCCCGATGGATTGGCTGACGATGTCGTTGCGGGTGGGGTTGACGGTGGCCCCGTAGGCGTTCACCGCAGGGATGTCGCAGATCTGACCAGCCATGGAGAGCGGGCCGTTGGTTGCAATGTAGGCGGCTACATTGGAGGCAAGAGTGGAGGCGAGATTGGTGGTAAGAGCTATGAAATTCGTCGTCGTGCCATCCAGATTGTAGCGCAGGTCGGTGAAGATGGCGGTGAGTGGCTGGGGGCGGATGTAGTTTGTGTTGCTAGTGACCCATGGGAAGAGGGCGCTGCCATTCGGGTTGAGCTTGCCTGTGGTGGCGCCGCCATAGGTCAGGTTGATGACACTGGTCATGGTTCCGACACCAGGCCTTCCTGGGGTTTCATAAGCCGCTTGCGGGACGGTCAGGAGATCCAGGATCGCCCAGTCGGGGATGCCACTCTGTGTCGCGTCGGTTGCTCCGGCATAGCTCAAGCAGCGGAAAGGCTGGCCACGATTCGTGTTTCCTGCATCATCCGGCGGCATCATTTTGGTGCGGATATATTGCAGAGTTCCCACGGAGGGAAAGGAGAGGGTATTTGGTATATTGTTGGTCGTGACTGTATTGTTCGCAAGCGATCTGGGATATTCTCGATTTGGTATCGGAGCCCACATGGAGGCCATATCCACGGAGCGGACATTGTGGTTCGTCGTGTTTGTGAAAGACCGGGTCGAGGATGCGCCGAGTCCCTGAAAAGCTGTGGGAACGTCAAGAGTGTTTGGAGGCAGGGTGGTACCCACACTGACATTGTTGCTCCAATCTCCCGCCATCGAGTTCACAAAGGGATCCGCCACGGAAAATGAGACACAGCGTGTCGGCGTGGCAGCATCGATTGTCACGCCCGCGGGGAATGGAACCACTGCGCTGGCGGATGGGAGGTTGGTGGAGATCAGGGCGTTTGACCCTCCACTCATGGTGCCTTCCAGCGACGCGAGTGGTATGGCCTGGTAGATGCCCCGGTGACCGAAAAAGCTCAAGCGGTATGTCCAACCACCCTGCATGGTGATGCTTGTAAGCCTTGGAATCCCGTTGGTGAGAAAGTCGCGCGTGGACAGTGTCGATCTGCCGCCCGCATTGCCATGTGTGGAGTAAAGGCCCGCCACTTGGGCGTTCCAGCCGGTTGCTGTTACGGTCACCCCGGGTATGTGGGCAGCGAAGTCAGAGTTTTGATGCCAAGCAAAGCCGCGAGGATTAGTGGAATTTCCAACTCCAGTTCCCCAAACGATACCATTGGTATCAGGCCTGCGGTATCTGGAGGCGCGTGGATCAGGGTCGGCGCGGTCGTTAGGATTTTGCATAAAATCCACGCCTGCGGAGTCGCCGTTTTGGTCCACGGCCTGCAGGAGGGAGTCTCCCCAGAAGCTTCCATAGGGGTTGGAGGTATTTGTGGATAAGCTTGGGTCAACCACCGAGGCATTGGTGTAAAATGTGGCCCCTCCGGGATAGCCCTGAAGCGCAGTGTTATTCGCGTAGGTCCATCCTCTCCAGTCATTAGTTCTGTTGCCCCAATGGAGTAATGGATAGTCCGCCGACTGGAACAAAGCCACGACCCCCCCTGCAGCGGTGGTGGGGGTGTTGATCCACGTCATTCCGTTCAGCTGAGTGCATGGCGTGGCCATGCCGGGAGTGATGGGATTCAGATAGTGGCAGGGGGTGTATCCTTTTGACCACATTTCCGGTCGTAATGTTGCTCCGATGATGTTCATTGCGCCGTCATATTGTGGGGCAAAAGTAAACCGATACATGACCTCGACAAGTTTTGGCCCATTTCCAAGCCCGATGACAGGTTGGCTGCCCAGGATCCCATAGGGAGCGAAGAGCGGGGCGCGTTGATACAAAGCAAAAGCGGGCATGACAGCCATATCCAGAGCCTGCACGACTATCGAGTCGATCTGGCGGGTCGAATACTTGGAGGAAAAGTTTGTCTGGGAGAAAGGCCAGGTGATCGTCTGATTGTTGGCATTGGTGCCCACGAGATATCTGGCTATGCCAAGCGCGGCATTGAATCGTTCCCTGGAATTATAACCGGAGGTAAAGGTGTTGTTCGACTGGGTTCCAAGAGCTGTGGATATCTTGGCTGTTGATGCGATGTATCCGTTATCCACTTCGGTTGGAGTGACATCACACCATATTGTGGGTATATAGGGCCAGAATGATGCCCTATTGGTATTCGTCAGCTGGAGAGGGGCTGGGTAGAGAAATCTGGCAGGAAAGCTGATATTTGTGAGTGATCTGCCTGTTATGAGTGTACTGTGACGATAGTCCAAATTCAGTCGGTTGGTATATGCTCCGATACCAGGATTATTTAAGTTGCTCGCAACATAATTTGTCGGAGACCCCATGGTGCCGCTGCCGGTAGTGCCATTGAAAGCCCTGTTGCCGGCCAGGACCATGGCGAGGTGAAATCTGGGTTCGTTGAAGATATTGAACTCCGGGCTGCGGGAATACTCGGTGAGGAAGAAGGCGTTGGAGCGGACGGCGGCGAGGTAGTTTGTATTGAGGCGGCCGACTTCGGAGAGGTCGGTGAACTGGTTGGAGATCGCGGCGGCGGAGATGGCCTTGATGTCGCTTGTGGTGAGGGTGGTGAGGATGGCGCCGAGGCGGACGGAGGAGGGGGTGCCGACGCCGTAACTGTTGGTGGTGTAGAGTTCGGTGCCGTCGGCGGTGTTGATGTTCACCTTGCTGCTCTCGTCATCGACCCAGTAGGCGTAGCGGCCGACGGCGGGATTGGAGGCACTGGCAGGAGCGGAGGGGTTTCTGAGGACGGGTTTCCAATTCACCGGCATGTCCCGGCCTCCCGGCCAGATGGAGCGGGCACCGGAGGCGGTGGTGAAGTTCAAGTCCACGAGTTCCTGGGAGGTGTCGTAGCCGGAATGGAGGGGGATGTTGGTGATGCGCTGGGGTCGTGGGTTTCCGCTGGCTAGGGAGAAGAGGTCGAGGCGGCCCGGGGCGACCGCCCAGAAGTTCGTGGCGGCGGTGGTGGCGCCGAAGGGGTCGTCGAGGTTATTCAGAGCGCCCTGGAGGGTCTGCATGGCGTCACCGAGGGCGAATTGCGCAATCGTGCGGGCTTGGACACCTGTTTGAAAATCGGCAGCCATCCGCCGGTCGGTCGTGACGGTCTGGAACATGAGAACGACGATCGTGGTGACGATGGTCAAAAGCAGGAGGGTGACGACCAGGGCGCTGGCGCTGGCGCGGGAGGCCGTGAGGGGTCGTCCCGGGGCGGCGGTCGTGGGAGATTCGGAGCGGGCTTCGGGGTTATTTGGCATAGGGGAGCGGGACGCGTGTGGAGTAGAGGCGGAGGCACTCGCGGATCTGCCTCGGGATGGAGGTGTCATTCATGGCCGATTGGATATCGCTCCAGAAATTCGCCGGGTTGGTGCCGAGGCCCGGGGGCACGGTATAGGTGACCGTGTTTCCCTGGAGGCGATGGGGGTTCATCACGATCAAGGCGACTTCCACGGAGGCGGGGAGGGCGGGCCCCATGATGCGGTTGGTGCCCGAGAGGTAGCCTGGGCGTGAGTCGAAGGATCCATTGGGGAAGGCGGCCGACGAGGCATTGGAGGTGATTGGGGCGCCGTTGGCATCGAGGGCGCGGAACCAGATGGAGTGGACATTGTCGGCGAACCAACCCCTGTAGGAACCGGCGGCGTTGCCGGGGGCATTATTGGTGAGGAGGTTGTCGTTCAGCCATGAGCTGTTGGTAAAGAGGGTTCCGTAGGCACTATTGGTCTGGTTGAGGTAGAGGCGGCAGAGGACGGGGCGCCTGGTGGTGATGCTGTTGTTGGTCTCGGTGACCCATTGCACGAAGTAGCCGATGATGGCCATGGTGCGGCCGGTTGCCTCATCGCTTGCCACCTGCCAGAAGGCGGCGTCGGGGTTCAGATAGGTTGTGGAGATCTGGTTCGATGCGATGAGGAACTGGGAGCCGAGGGTGGCGAGGGGGCGGTTGGTGTTGGTGTTTTGAGTCACGCACCAAACCGAGCCGGGTGCAGGCGGGCGGATGCGCTCGAGATCACGAGTGATCCACTCCAGTGCGGCGCGTCCCGTGGCATTGGCTTCCCTACGGGCATTGGTCTGCGAGACGGCCCTGTCGATCCCGCTGTAGGCGCCCGCCAGAATGATCAGCAGCAGGGCAAAGACGGCCAAAGCCACCAGCACTTCAACCAAACTGAAGGCGTTCCTTTTACTCATAGCGGAAGAGCCTCGAGGGGACCATGTTGGTTTTGCCGTAGGAGGGGTGCGGCCAACGGATGAGAATGCTGTAATCGATGTAATTCGTCGCATTGGTCGCATTCGTGAATGTGGCCACATAAACCGTGCGGGTCAGATTCGTTCCGGTTGGCGTGGCGCCATTGGTCACCCAACTGCCCTGGGCGTCGAAGTAGTTGGTGCGGGACACGGAGGAGTTCGTGAGAATGGAGAATGCGGCGTTGGAGTTTGTCGTCCAGGCATTCGTGGTCGGCGAGCGCGATCGCAGGTCGCTCTGCATGTAGGAGATGATGGCCGCCTCCGCGAGATCCTCGTTCGCTGAGGTGCTGGATGTCAGTCCCATGCCCAGGAGGCCAACGAGCGGTATGATGGCGAAGGATATGATCCCGATGGCAATGACGACTTCGATAAGCGACATCGCCTGGCAGGACGCTCTTTTCGGTATTGTCATGCGGCTTTCAGGAGTCTTCATCACCCGTCAAGGTTGCACATACTTCACCCGGCCGCCTGTCGGGATGAGGTAGATGTCGAAATACCGGTTTGTGTTGCCGGCAGTGGAGGTCTGGATGCCGTTGGCGGAGAAACCCTCGCGCAGCCGCAGCCTCACCGGGGCAGTCTGCCCTTCCAAACTGCCATCCTGGGAAAAGCACTGCGCTCTGAAGCCCGTGCCGTCGGCGAGCGTGGCGCCAGCCATCCGGATGGTGTTGGTGATGCTGGGGGTGTTGGTAAAAAAATCCGAGACCCCGCTGACTGCGGGGACATTGTTGTCAAAGATGATGCCATCCGGCAGGCGCGTCCAGCGAGCGGCGGGAGTCCATTGGCCGTTGGTCTCGAGTTTCAACACGGTCAGGGCCCGATATTCATCCTGGCCGCTTATGGCAACGGCCAAGGCGGTTTTTGTCCGACTGCTCTGTGCCATCTGCCGGGCTGAATCGGCCACGCCCCCGGCAAGGGCGCCCGAGTTTCGAAGCGATGCCGCATTGCGTGAGCCCGCTCCCAATACAGTCAAGCCGACGACAAGCCCTATGATGGCAACGACAACCATCAGCTCAAGCAATGAAAAAGCTCGGGAGGTTGCAGGGGTGAGGGGCATGTTTCACGATAATCCAGCGTGGTCACTCCTTCAAGAAAAACAGCGCTTCCCCAATACCATCTCTACTCTTATCTCGGTGGAATCAGATGGTTCTTTCGGCGATGGGCGATGTATTAACCCGGATCTCGCAATAGAGCGGTTTTGCCAGATTCGGATGCTTCACCCGGATGGTGGGTTCCGTAGGGGTTAAAAGCGTTAAACCGTTAAAAGGGTTACAAGGGGCTGAAGACCGCGCCAAATTGAACTCATGCATTCATCTTTTGATGGTACTTTCTCTGACATCCCCCTCACGAATCACGGGTCAGGGCTCACCCGGATCCACGTTATAGCATTTTCACTTTTTAACTCTTTTAACGCGTTCTCCCATTATCTCAGAAATTCCCAATGCAAATTCCGGGATTAACACCGTGAGTTTGGCCTGACTTTCTGGGAACGTTCAATCTTGCGTCATGGCATTTTATGCATTATGCATAAGCATATGAGAACAACCATTGATATGCCTGATGATTTGCTCAGGCGGATCCGGCCATTACTGGAAGAGAGGAAAATGACCTTCCGTGCGCTTGTGATCGATGCACTGGATCGCGCGATCGAGACTCGCCCGGTTTCGTTCAGACTGAGAGATGCTTCCGTCGGGGAAGATCACGCCGGAGTTTCAAGTGAGGCGATCAACCGGGCGATCGATGAAGCGCGGGGACCTTCCTTCCAAGGATGATTGCTGTGGATACCAATCTGCTGGTGCATGCCCACCAGCGCGAAGCCTCCCTCCACCCTAGGGCCAGGGAAGCGATCCGCCGACTTGCGGAATCCCCGGTACCTTGGGCCATTTCCCTGCACTGTTTTGTGGAATTTTACGGAGTCGCCACGCATCCCAAACTCTGGAAAAAACCATCCACTCCGGAGCAGGCCCTCGATCAAATCTCGGCCTGGCGGGAATCTCCAAGCTTGCGTGTCCTGTGCGACTCGCCCGGAGTTTTGGACAAGTTGTCTGAACTCGCGGTGAGCGGAAGCGTGAGGGGTGCATTGATCCACGATGCCAGAATCGCCTCCTCCTGTCTGGTGGCGGGAGTCTCGGAACTCTGGACGGTGGACCGTGATTACAGTAGGTTTCCCTCGATCAAAACCCGGAATCCGCTGGGAGCATGAGAAGGGCCGGAAAGGTGGAAACCAAGCTGCTTGGTAGGAGTGTGATGGAGTGCCTCGCTCGCGTCCGCTCGTTTGATCCCTGATTGTGCAATGGAACCATGACAACAGGCCTGGAGCGTTCACCTGGATGGTGAACGTGTTCAGCCCGCAGCAAGGGTAAGCCGAGCGGAAGCGAGCGAATCAAAGCTGATAGGACTGCAAAGCAGCCCCTATAGCGAACCAAGCCCGAGGGATCGGGCGCGGCAGACTACGATGCAATCGTAGCCCTGAAAGGCGCCACTGCTTGCCGGGCGGCAAGTGGCGTTCAATGGCTTGGGAAAGCCCGAATGGAGTCTTGCGGTGGCAAGAAGGACAATGAATGTGCGTCGGCACGGCCCGCAAGGGTGATCGGATGGGTTGTCCGATCATCAATTCAAACGCGAAGCAAAGGCCTCAATCTGATTCAACCCGAACTCCGAAGTCAACCAGGGTGGGTTCTTCGTAACTTCCTCCTCTCTGCGTCCCTGCGCGAGATTCCATTTCGTTATTTAGGTTTACCAGAGGTCGTGAAGTTGGTAGATTTAAAATTCCATGAATTTTTCTGAAAAAATCAAAGTAGCCCAGGTGGGTGTTGCGAATTTCGGCCGGTATCGGAGGGAGAGGCTGAGGGAAAGCGGGCTCTTCGATTTGGTGGCGGCCCATGATTTCAATCCTGAGGCGCTTGCTGCCTGCGAGGCGGAGGATGGGGCGCGGCCGGTGGGTGGTTACGACGAGCTTCTGGAGACGCCCGGCATCGAGGCGGTCATCATTTGCAGCGGAGGAAAAGACCATGCGGACCACATGGTGCGCGCGATGGAAAAAGGGCTGCATGTCTTCGTCGAGAAGCCGCTCTGCTCCACTCCGGAGGAGGTCGGGCTTTTGCTGGAAACACAGCGCCGCACGGGGCGCGTCGTGGGTGTGGGTCACGCGGATCACAGCACGTGCCGGGTTTCCCGCGCCACCAAGCGTCTCATCGATGATGGCGTCTTGGGATCGATCGCCACGTTTGAAAAGACCACGGCCCACTCGGGAGGGCTTCAAATCAAGCCCGGCGACTGGCGGGGGGATCCGGCGAAGAACCCCGGCGGAATGCTCTTCCAGTGCGGTGTTCATGGTTTTCACGAGCTGATGTATTACTTCGGACCGATCACGGATGTTTCGGCGCTGATGCGTCACGATGTGCACACGACCGGCACGGCGGATGTCGCCATTTGCCACCTGCAATTCGCCTCGGGCCTGGTCGGGACGCTGAATGCCTACCATGTCACGCCCTACCGTCACACGCTGAGCCTCTACGGCACCAAGGCGAATCTCTACAGAAACGACCGGTATTTCAGCGAGGGCACCTCCATGCAGATCCAGAAGGTTTCGGGGAGCAACGGCGAAGAACCGCTCGAACCCGTGCCTCTCCCCGGGGACGATGATTTGTGCGGCAACCTGAGGAATTTCTACCGTGCCATTCGCGAGGGAGGGGAGTGCTATCCCTCGCTCCGGGATGGCGCCCTCGCCGTGCAGGTGGTCTTCGCGGCGGAGGAATCCGCACGCACCCGCAGAGTGGTCAAGATTCCCGAACTCCTTGGTTAACCAACCTGGAACTCTCGCCGCTTGGCCCGATATCCCATGATCATTGATCTTTCTCAACGCGCCTGGTCGCTGGCCGGTTACTCACCGACATCCTGGGCCATGGGGCGCACGCTCGAGCAGGCCATCCCCTGCATTCCTGAAATCGCCCCGGTGCCGGCCAAGGTGCCGGGTTCGGTGCACGGTGCATTGCTCCAGGCGGGCGTCATTCCCGACTGGAACAAGAAGCTCAACTCCTACAAGTGCGAGTGGGTCGATCACCGCGACTGGGTCTTTGCGGTGGAGATTCCCCGGAGCGAACTGGAGGGGAAAAGCCGGATTCTGCGTTGCCTCGGTCTCGACGGCTACGGCGAGGTATTCCTCAACCGCACCCGCGTCGGAACCTTCCGCAACGGCTTCGTGCCGCATGCCTTTGACCTCGGCGCGGTCCCGCTGCAGGAGGTCAACCGCCTGGAGATCATCTTCAGCGATCTGCCGCGCTTCAACGGAACCCCCAACATCTCCTCGCGGATCCGCGACCTTAAGGCCCGGTTCAACTACAATTGGGACTGGATGCCCCGCAATGTGCAGATCGGCATCTGGGATGAGATCCGCCTCGAGATCGATTGCCAACCCCTGCTGGAGGAATTCCGCACCAAGGCCTGCTACGATCTTGCGACCGGCACGGGCATCCTGACGCTCAAGGGGGATGTGCCCGACGGGGCGACGCTCGAGGTCAAACTCGACGGGGTGATGCTCCGTTCCTTTCCGGGCGGTGAACTGGCCGGCGGCGTTTCCTTGGCAGGCCTGGAGGTCGCTCCCTGGCAGTGCAACGGGCGGGGCGAACCCCGTCTCTATCGACTTTGCCTTGAACTGCGCGATGCAGGCGGTGGTGTGCTGGATCGTCGCGAGGAGGCGGTCGGCTTCAAACATGTCGCCTGGGTGCCGTGCGACGGCGCCCCGTCCGCAGCGGATCCCTGGATTTGCGAACTCAACGGCTCGAAAGTTTTTTTGGCCGGTGTGAATTGGACTCCGATACGCGCGCATTACGCGGATGTCACCGAGAAGGACTACCGTCTGCGCCTGCAGGCCTACAAGGAGATCGGGTTCAATGTCCTGCGTGTCTGGGGCGGCGCTTTTCTCGAGAAGGAAATCTTCTACCGTCTTTGCGATGAGATGGGCCTGCTGGTCTGGCAGGAGTTTCCGCTCTCCTCGTCCGGGCCCGACAACGAGCCGCCCTCCGATCCCGAAACCATCGAAGCCTGGGGCGAAGTGGCAAGGAGCTACATCCGGCGGCGCATGCGCCATGCCTCGCTGCTGATCTGGTGCGGTGGCAACGAGCTGCAAACCGCCCATGAGGGTGGTCCCGGCATCGGTCGGCCGCTCACCGCCGCTCATCCGATGCTCGCCCGTTTTGCGGAAATCTGCGCGGCGGAGGATCCGCATACCCGCTTCTTGCCTTGCTCCTCCTCGGGCCCGATTTTTGTCGCCGAGGATAAGGATTTCGGCAAAGGCTGCCACTGGGATGTCCACGGCCCCTGGCGCATCGAGTCGGAAAGTTACTGGGAAAAGGACGACGCCCTCTTCCGCAGCGAAACCGGGGCTCCCGGTGCCAGCTCCATGGAAATCCTCAAGGAATTCTATCCCGATTGCGACCTGCTTCCGGTGAATGTCGAAAACATTTATTGGCGGCGCTTCTTCTGGTGGGTGGACGAGGAGACCTATGTGGCGGAAAACGGCGGCAA
>JBEAOJ010000238.1:0-21785 GCA_041164985.1 Verrucomicrobiota bacterium
CAGCCCTGATCGCAATTTGCGATTCGCAGCGGAAAGAAATCTTCGACTGCCTCTGCAAAGGATTCGGCGGATACGTCCAACTCTACTCCAGCATGTCCAAAACCTACCCGACTGATGACGATGATGACGACAATGACGAAATGGAGGTAACGGGAGCCAATGCCCAGGCCCTTGATTTCGTCAGCAATGGGTTCAGGTAATGCGATGGAGTCTATGAGTACTGAATCAGATCCATGAGATCCCGAACGACTGACGGAAGCCCTGCAACAGCAGGAGCTACAGGAGAGGGTGAACAACCTATCGGGAATGCTCCAGGTAGTGACCAAGGAACAGCAGGAGGAATTGGACAGGGAGGCGAGATTCCGGTGGGAACTGATGGAGCTAACCAAGGAGACAGCACAGGAGCCACCTCGTCATTCGCTCCCAGCGGTGATTCCCAATCCCAGCAGCCCAGGAGAATCATCGCTACCCGCCTCAACCCCGCCGTTCCTGCGGCTATCGCTAGAGAAGCAAGAGGAATTGCATCAGGCTTTCAAAGCTCATTGGCCTTCGCCTCATCGCTGCGGGAAATGATGCAGCCGTCGTTGTTGGAGAGTACCACCACGGGCTTTCCCACCAGGGCAGGGTTAAAGACCCGCTCGCAGAAACAGAAGAAGTTGTTGCAGTTTGCCAGCGCAATGCGGGTCATGGCTGTCCTTGAGATTTCAGCACGAGTTTTCCGATAACAGGTATCCGAGAGAATTGTCTCCGGAAAAACCCAGTGCAGTTCACCCTGATTTCCTCCTTCACAACCTTACCCTTGCGAATCTTTATCAGGAGATCCCTTTCACGCACGACATCCCAACCAAAACATGGGTCTCCCTCGATGATATTTCCCTGTGGGAGAACCAAACATCCTGAAAACCACGTTGCTGGCACAGGATCAGGACCGTCGATACTGCGATGCCCGAAAAGATCCTTAAGAAAGAATTGCCCGTCCTGAATTTCCCATACGCCGATGTAACCGCGGTAGCAGGCCGTGGAGCTAATCGAATTCCGACCGATATTCAGGGGATAGGAATCAGGCACCCCATTGTACTCATCTAGGATCCTTGGGTGATCCTTGGGAATGTTGGGAAAATTCAACATGAACACGGATTCCCCGTTCAGGATGAGTTTTTCGTGTATTTGGTAGGTCATAGTTGCTGCGTGTTAGAGACCCTTGCACTACTCCCCCTTCAGTAGACGAAGACCGTTTTCCTCGGGGATTCCGGCCTCCCTGATCCGCTGGACTGCCATATCCACATCGTAGGAGACCCTACGGAGTGTGAAGAGGCCCATGTCCGTATCATAGATTCCATAAGCGGCCTTGGGGTTGTCATCACGGGGTTGCCCTACCGAGCCGACGTTGATCGCGCATGGCTTGGATCGATCCAGCAGGGCATTCCCCTCATGGAGCAATCCCCAGCGGATTTCCTTCCCTTGTTGCAAGATCACCTCCGGCCGATGGGTGTGCCCATAGAAGCAGACTTGGGTCTTCTGTTCATGAAAATGGAAAAGGGCCTCTTGGTCGTTGAAGAGATAGGTGAAGGTCGCCGGATCCGAGAGGCTTGCATGGACAATCGTAAAGCTATGCCGCTCTACGACAAGGGGTCTCCGTGACAGCCAGTCCATATTTCCCGGGGATATGGTTGCCTTGGCGAGGAGCAAGGGATCACGGATTCTCTTGCTCAGGACGAAGTTGTCGGGATCCTTCGCCAGATACTCATCATGGTTCCCCATGAGAGTGACGGCACACCGTTCCCTGACAAGACTCAGGCATGCGGCCGGTGCGGCCCCATAGCCCACGATGTCGCCCAGGCAGAATATTTCATCGATCTCCTGCCGACCGATGTCCGCAAGCACGGCTTCCAGGGCATCGATGTTGCCGTGGATGTCGGAGATGAGGGCGATTCGGGGCATGGGAAGACGAGAAGTTCAAGAGTTAGGGAACTACAGTGGGGGTGACAGGATGTGTCGTTGGGAGTCTGCGGCATGATACTATGACGTGAATTGGAAATGGGCTGTTCTCCTTGATCCCTATCGGATGTCGCGCTAGGTGGGAGGAATGCCAAAGAGTCCCTCCAAAAAAACCGCCGTTCCCGCCAAGAATAACGGCCCATCTTCCATCCGGAAAAATGCCGCAAAACCGGTTGCTTTGAGTTCTTCCAAAGAGAAGCAGCCTGCGCAGGGTATCATTCAGGGAAATACCTCAAGGGATCATATCTACCGGATCTTCGTGATTTTTTCGGAGGTGCAGAACGAGCGATACCCGACGCCCAAAAGGCTCGCCGATCTCTGCGATGTCAAAAGTACAAGGACCATTCTTCGTGACATTGACCAGATTAATGGACTCCTAAGCAACTTCGAGCCTGCACATAAAGAGGGGGGGATGGTTGATACCAACGCGATCGAATTTGATCACCAGAAGGGCGGTTACCGCCTCCGCCACAAGCTCAATCACTTCCCCCTTATCCGAGTCGAGGATCGCGACCTTCTGACCCTTCATTTTCTCCGTCAGTGCCTTGAGCCATACAAGGACACGGGGATCGGCAAGAGCATGATCGAGTCGTTCAACCGGACCTTCGGCATCCTGACCGGAACGACCGACTGGAAACAGTGGGAGCGGATTGTCCACTTCCGCTTCGAGGGAAAGCCCGAGGTCTCCAAGGAGGACGTGAAGCTCTTCGACCTCCTGCACAAGGCCATCAAGGAAAACCTCCGGGTTTCCATCGACTACAAACCTGCCAAGGATCCCAAGAGCACCCGCATCGTGGAACCACACTTCCTCTTCATGCGTAATGGTTCCTGGTATCTCTATGCCTCCAAGGCCGGCAAGCCCGAGAAGCGCACACTCAAGTTTGCCAGAATCAGCAATGCCAAGCTCACCGGTGAAAAGTTCACCCACGTCCGGATGGATCCCAAGGACAGCTTCGAATACAGCTTCGGAGTAGTTCCCTGCCAGTCGAAAGCACGCAGGAATCCTGTCGTTCTGGAGTTCACCAAGGATTCCGCCCAGCGGGTCGAGGAGACCCTCTGGCACCCCGAACAGAAGGTGGAGAAACTTCCCGGCGGAGGAGTTCGGTTGGAGCTTCCCTTCGATGAGCCGACCTACCTCGAGCTGAAGCCTTGGATTCTCTCATGGGGAGCCTCGGCCAAAATCATCGGCCCCAAGGCCTTGAAGGATAAAGTAGCCGAGGATGTGCGGGCGATGGCGGCGGCTTTGGGATAATGGCTAAACCAATGTTTGATCAATCGCCCTTTTGATCTCCCTATCCAGCACTGATCCCGCCGAATAATCCGCAGGGGAGATCAGATTGATTCGGCCTTCATCCAGCAGGAGTTTGGCTTTCTTTTTGGCAACGGAACCGGGCTTGTGAACAGCCACAGAATAGCCGCCGAGATTCTTCACCAGACTCATGCAGGGGACATCTGTCTCGCCGTCACCGATGAAGATCATGCGGGAGAACGGCACAGGGCGCTTCTCCATAGGCTGGTAGGCATTGATTCCAGCCGTATCCCAGACATCGAGGCAGCCCTTGTTGATACGGAATAGGAATTGGGTCTTGGTCGTGTAGTTCACGGCCATGGAGGGCCACTTCGCGATACCGTTCTGGTCGTAGAGGAAGGAGGAGGCGTAGATCGTCTTGAACTCCTTCCCGATCCGACATCCCTCGATCATCTCCTTGATTCCCGAGGAGATGATGTAGTGCTCGAGCTTCACGCCCTTGCTCTTGGCATAGCGGTTCATCCGCCCAAACCACGATGTGACGCCGGGGAAGAAATCAATGTCCCTGCCATGCTTCCGGAAGGACTCCCGTGTCAGTTCGACCCCGTTGTGCATCCCGGCCTCGCGAACCATCAGGAACATATAGCAGAGGATCGGATCGGCGTTCTGAGCCTTGGCGAGATCGATCGCCATCTTCCAGAAGTGCTTAGGCTTCACCCCGAGCTGAGGAATATACCCGTACTCCTGCATGTAGCGGGGGCAGAGCGTTCCGTCGAAATCGTAGCAGAGGGCGATCCTTTTCACGAATTCCTGTAAAACAACCTGTTTCCAAATACCCCCGCTAGGATCGCGTTATTTTCCTCTTCGGTTAGAGACGAATAATGATCCCCGGTCATGGTTTTCATAGCTTCATGGGCGTAAGCCGCCATTTTATATTTTCCATCAGAACGATGGTAGGCAGTTTCCAGCCTTCCTGTAGTCACTGCTTTAAAAACGGCTTTGAAATCGACGTCTCGCAGTTGATCGGGTGCGGGTAAAAAATCGATGAGCCCAACAATTTCATGAAAACTTTGGATCTCTTGCTCGGAATGTGTTGCTCCGGGAATGATGTTTCCCATGAAGTTACGAGGGGGGTTGTTTTCAGGAAGGAATGATTCCCTGTTTGCCTGTAAATAATCGCGGATAGCCTTGTACGCTTTTTGAGGGGAGATCCCGGTTGGAATGGGGTCGTCGGGTAGTAAAGACATGGATTTAGTGGGTATTCGTATAAGTTGAGTTTATCTTTTCCAAAGAGACAATCTTTGCCGCAATAAATGAAAACGCCGGCGCAGCCAGTAGTCCGCCGCGCTGATACTTTAGGATCACGTCCGCCCCCTCGATAACAACAATGCAGACATGGCGGGGATGGTCTGCCGGAAAGTATCCGGCAAAACACGCCGTGACGGGGTTCTTGCCGCCGTGTCCCGCTGCTCCTGCGACCCGCATGCCATCCACCCTTGCCAGAAGGATCGGATCCTTCTTTCCCTGCACCATCTCAAGCAGATTGTTGCGGCGGGCCTGCAACTGATCCTCGGGAATGATGGGCCTTCCTTCAGGACGCATCACGCCCCCCTCCGCAACCGCTCCGAAAAGATGGAGAAGATCCATGGCGGAGACTGTCGTGTGATCGCCGATTCCGGCCGATCTCAGCTCCCTGAGGGTGAACGATTCGAAGACCGCGCCGGGGTCGAAGCGGAAGCGGGAGGCATCGCGGAGTGCCGCCGCGCTCGAAAGCAACCTCCCTTGTCTGGAAGCGGCCACCGCCTCGATCGTCCCTGTGCGTGGATCCGAGAGCAGGATGATCATTCGGTCGGGGTGATAGCTTCTTGTTTCCCAATTCACTTCGCTCCGAAGGATTCCCTCCGGAGTCCGCTCCTCGGGAGGGATCCATCGGGCTGTCGATGCCGATGCCATGCCCGCCATGGAATGTAGGCTGACGACCAGCAGAAGAGCCGATGCTGGGAGTATCTTCATGCCGCCTTGCGGTCTCCACCTTCCCCCTCGATTCCAGGACGACCATCCTGCCCTTCCGCGTGTGGCGAGGGAGGAATCGGGGGAGGGGTGGCCTGCGATGTCGAATCGGGCGTGGGATGATCATCCTGAGATTTGGAGGAAGATCCGGATGGCGGTGCCGGAGGAGCCTTGCGGGCACGCTTGGCGCGGGGCTTCTTGGGTGAGGAGGGAGTGCCCGGGGCCTTGGCCGCCGGAGCCTTTTTGGCGGGGCGGTCCTCTCCTTCGAATTTGTGGAGTTCCGCCAGATCGACGGCTTCCGAGGGAGTCTCACCGGCGAAGAGGACACGCATGAGCGCAGGGAAGTAGCGGTCGGCCGTCCCCATGCCGGTTCCAAAGAGGCGTTGGATCGTCTCGTCCTCCAGTCTCCCGTCCTCCATAAGGTGGGAGACGTGGTAACGAACCTCTCCATCATTGCAGTCCATCTCGAAGTTTCCGATGACGAGGCCGTAATTCGCGCGCGTGATGAACTCCATGGCCGCAGGGCGGAACTTCTCCTTAACCATGAGCGGATACTGGATAAGGATCTGGAGGACATCGCCGGTCTTGTCGAATCGGAAGGAGCACTTCTGCAGGGCGCTGCCGGAGTTCATGGTGAACCACGCGCGGCGCTCCTCGCGCTTGCAGCTGTATTGGATGTCGTGCGCCTCGAAGTGGGCGATCAGCGCCTCGAAGGGATCGCCGTAGATGGGGTTGTGGGTGTCTTCGTTCATGGGTGTTTGGGGTGATGGGGTGGGTATTTCTCGTTTTAACGTTTTGATATTTTAACTTTTCAACTGCCGGGACCGAAGGTCCACGTGTGTCATCAAGTCATCATTCATGGGTTGGGCGTCAGGATCTGTCGTCGTGATTCAATTCATTTTGAACCCCGTCTCGGCCAACTCCCCGAGGCAGTGGGGGCAGAGTGCGGATTGCCATTCACGTCCGCACAGTTCGCGCCAGGTCCATTCGGGACTTGTCACCTTCCCCTGGATGCCTGCCACGGGTCCGTCGATCGGGCAGAGGTACGGGGTGGTCTTTGAAGTCTTGGACTCCGCAACGGCAAAGAAACGGCGGGAGTGCAGGCCCTCAAGCAAGGGATCGTTTCCCTTGTGGAAGGGATGATCGAGCCGTGCCGCAAAATCCCAGAACGGACGATCTCCCGGACTCCCTGCATGACGCACATCGACACCCCCCACGCTGAAGCTCATGGCTGAGCGCCCGGTCGAGGAGAGGGCACGCCGGAATCCGTAGAAGCATTCCTTGAAGAGACGCCGCACTTCCTGCGGGGATCGGCGTTGCTTCACCGTGAATCCCTCGGGGATCATCTCCTGACGGTTGTCGGGAAGATAGATCCACTCCTGGGTCTTGCCCGCAGGGCCGCACTGCAGGATGTAATCGGCATCGCGGGATCGCTCGAGGAGGAGGGCCAGAAAAAGATAATCTTGGGTGTTACAGAGCTTCCCTCCCCCTTTGGGAGCGAGTTGCGTGTCAGGCGGAATCTCATGAAGGGCAGAGCGACTGCCCGGGGGCTTGCGAGGAGTCTTCAGCAACGAGAGATCCGCGAGCGCCTTCAGGCGATGGCGTTTTGCAGCGGCCTTTTCCTTGGCGGCTTCCTCCCCGTCGAGGCGGATGCGCTCCAAGATCATAGCCCTCGTTTTCCGGTCGAGGAATTCGTCGGCGAGCAGTTCCTGATAAACAGGCGGTATCTTCATGATCATGCGGCGAAGCCGAGGATCTTGGGTTCCGCTGTCGTGACGCTGACCTCCTCATTGAACAACTCGGCCAGCGAATAGTCCTCTTGGTTTCCCCGAAAAGGGATTTCAAGATGCGAGGCCAGCTTTCTGGCGTCCGAACGGGAGAGGCGGCCGAAGTGACGGCGGGCCATGAGGCGTCCCGGACGCAGCAGGGCCTCGTCGAGATCGGACGCCCTGCAGTTCACCGTGGCGATGATCTGGAGGCGCAGGAAGTCGGCCAGCATGCCGTCGGAATAGTTGAGAATCACTTGCACCAGCGAGCGGTTATCGCCGGCACGGGCCATGAGTGCCTGCTCCGCATCCTCGATGATCAGGGCCAGTCTGCGACCATTCTTCGATTCTCTCTCGCGTGACCAGAAGGAGATGAAATCACTGTCGACCAGACAGTTGATTTCGTGCGGCGCCAGGTAATAGAAGCTGTGCGTGCCGGCGTGGCGCGCCACCAGATGACGCAGGAAGCTTGTTTTCCCCGTCCCCGGCGGCCCCTCAAGGATTGTCAGGCCGCACTGCTTCTCATTGAAGCGGGTGAGGAAATCATCGTGCCACTCCGGGAAGCCCTCCCCGTAGAGAAGTCCGAGTTCCTCCGCATCGAGTGCATGGCTCTCCGCAATCGAGACCGACTCTGTGCCGATGCACCCGCAGGAGCGCTCGATGAGATGGTAGGTTGGCTTGATGGGCTTGGCCAGGGAGCAGGCCATCTTGTTGAGACGGCGGGCGAGCCTGGCCGTTGCCTTCCAGTCGGATCCATAAACACGGATGCATTTGCGGTAGCATGTGGCGAACATCCCCCCGCGGGTGCGGAGGAGCACTGATTGGCAAACAAACTCCCCTTTGGAGTTCCACTCCGAGTCCGATCGAAGAAGCTTTTTTTCAAGACGCTTGCTGAGTTGCCTGAGATCGTATTCGGGAGTGGTCACCTCGACACGGTGAAGCGTTCTCTGGCCCGCTTCTTCCATGAGAGAGAGAGGCAGGTGCCCTCCCTCCTCCCCGTAGACGGGCACCATGGAGAGCGGGAAAGTTTTCTGAGGAGGATTCATGATCGGTTTTTGCAGGAAGTCGTGCGTGTCCATGTGTTGAGTTGGTGTTGAGGAATGGTGGGGTGGGAAGTGGGTTGTTGAGTTTTCAGCGGTAGCACCTGCCGCCACGGTAGCCGTTCCATGCCGGGGAGGCGCACCCGTTCCAGACGGGCCGGTATGCCCCGTTCCAGCAGTTGCCTCGATTCCAGCCGTTCCACCCACTCCAGGTATTCCCGTACCAAGGGCGGTTCCAACAACCTCCGTAGCCATACCCGTAGACGGGGAAATACCCCCCTCCGTAGACACCGCCCGTCCCGTAGGGAGGGACATAATATCCGGGATAATAAGTTCCATAGCATGGCGCCACATACGGTGTGGTTACCGTGGTTCCGTTGGGATAAGTGACTGTTGTGCAGGAGCAAAGAAGAGATAAAATCATGATCAAAGCAATAATGTTAGCTATGAATCGAGATTTCATGATGTTAGTTTTAGCATTTATTTCCGGGAATTCCGAGCCGATTCGCTTTTGAAGCATCAAATCGGACGGACACATCCTGTCGGTTCATAGAGTATCGGTTCATGGGTAGTCGGACGGGTCAGTGCATTCCCGCCGTACTGAGAGCGGCGATGGCCATGGCACGCGCACCTTCCTCCTCAGGGACATTGTTCTCGACGATCAGGAGGATCACCTGCGCTGGGGTGAGAGGACGGAAGGTCTTCAGACTGCGGCGGTGTTCGCGCAGGGAAGCCTCCGCCTCCTCATCGGTCGCTGTTTCCCAGGAACGCCCATCCCATACCTGGATAATCTTGCGGGCCAGATAGTAGCCGTGCTCGGCCGAGTGCATCAGCGAGGAATCCACATCGAGGAAGTTTCCCTCCTCGTCCCTGTCGAGGAAGAGTGTCGTGATGTGGGTGTCGTTGGCCGGGTCGTATTGGATGTGTGAAGTTTTCATGGTGAGGCGTGGGGTGATCGGAGTGGTGACTTGTTTCGCCATGAACTTCCCAAAAATTCGCGACAGGGAATGTCGCTGCGGATCGCGTCATCGAAATAGGGCCGACACCTCCTGTCATCCGCATCTACGAGCATCCTTCCCATGAAAACAAAACAAGCCGTTCCATCGCCGGCCGAAGCTGCGCATTTGAATTGATGCCCGGACAACCTCTCCGATCCCTCCTAACAGCCTAACAGCCTACGCACCCTTCATCCTTCATTCTTTGCCTGCCCATGTCCTCACCACCGTTGCTCCAATCCGAGTTTCCATTCCGCGCAAACAGATCCGATTTCATCAGGAACTGGAACCGCGAGCGCCGCAGGAGGCGGTTTCATCGGATCGGCGAATGGATTTGGGCCTCGATGATCGTCCCGCTACTCAAGGGATTGCTTGCGTTCATGGAGGCTACGAAGGTGCTTCGGATCATTCCCGGGCCTGTCTGGACGATTGCCTCCATGTTGATCTCGATCGCGGTTTACTCGTCACGGATGGGGTGGGCGCTTGCTTGGGGTTTCATCATCCTCCTGCTCATCCACGAGTGCGGTCACTTGCTTGCCGCCCGTTGGTACGGAGCCCGCATGAGTGTCCCGATCTTCATCCCCTACATCGGGGCGATCATCGACATGAAGCAGCCGATGCGGAATGCGTGGGAGGAGGCAGTGTTCGGCATCTCGGGGCCGGTTCTCGGATCCCTCGGTGCGTTTGCATGCCTTGGGATCCATCAGCTCACCGGCAGCTTCTATTTCGCCGAGTTGGCGTTATTCGGATTCTTCCTCAATCTCTTCAACCTCATTCCCCTCGGATTCCTGGACGGCGGGCATGTAGCCGTGGCCCTCTCCCGATGGCTCTGGGTTCCCGGCTACCTCATGATGGCGGCCTTCGCGTGGTTCGTGCACACCCCTGTCGTATTCATCTCGCTGCTCGTCATGCTCCCTATGGTGATCGGCCTCTTCCGGAAAAAGACCGCAAAGCAGCATTCCTACGACCGGGTCTCCCTCCCGAAGCGTCTGACCATGGGAGTCCTCTATGTGGGCCTTGTCGCCATTCTTGTCGCCTCGATGTGCTGGGTCTGGTGCAAGGACATCTATCCTGCGCTCAAGGAAGGCAAGGGCAGTTCACCCCTGGCCTTATCCGTGAACGCAAAAAAATAAGAATCCATCATTGCGCCGACATCTTCTGTCGCAAGCGCCTGGTAATCTTTCATGAGAAACCGGCAAACAATTCACCCAAACAAAAAACAATGAAAACACTGATCGCATCCCTGACAGTCATTATCCTCACCGCAACCGCCGCCAATGCCCAATGGTACGGAGACTGCGGGGCCTACGTGAACCAACGATTCGTCCGCTACAACTATTATGGCGGCGGAGCAGGATGTGCCAACGGCTACTACGGCGGCTACGGGTATCCCAACAGTTCCAGCTTCGGCAACCAATACGGCCAATGGGGAAATGGCCAGGGTGCCACGCTCAATGGAATTTCGGCAATCGTCTCCGCCGCCGCCCCTATTCTGGCGCCACGTCCGGTCATCGTACAGCAGCCACAATATGTCCCGGCCTACATCCCTCCACGCCCCGTGGTCATTTACTGAAGCCATGCATAGTTGGTGACTCCATTTATAGCTCCCAACTTCCTGCTTCGACTCGGACTCCTCCTCCATGTCTAAAGCCTAAACAGCTAGAGCCTCTCTTTTTCCCGAATTCCTGCATGCCCCGACACATCCTGTCATCGCGTTCTGCTATGGTGCCCGAATCAATGACCACCAAGTCTCATTCCTGCGGTCTAACAGCCATCAGCCTACAGCCTAATCCCCTAATCCTTATGACCAACCAATCCATTCTTACTGCCGTATCCGAATGGGCCGCCGCCAAGGGGCTCGACCATGAGGTCCAGCTCCTGAGCGAACCACCTGCACTGCTTGACCTCCGCCCCCTGCTCAGGCCGGAGGAACTTCCGTCAGACCACTCGGGCGTCTGTTTGACAATCAGCACCCCCGAGGGGGCGGAGTATCCGGGACAGATCGGCTTCTGGCTTCACGCCTCAGGCGAGGGCAGTTGGAGTGCTTTTTCGGAGGGGGATGAGGAAATCGACACAAGCCGCATACCTCACTTCGGAGACGAAAAGGAAATCGTCTCAATTCTCTCGATCCTCGCCGGGGAATTCCTCGCCGCCGCCTGAATCACGACCATCGTCACTGCTCCGCTACTTTTTAACCTTCCCGCATTCACATCGCTTCAACTCAGATTTCAAGTTGGCTTGCCCGGCCGTTGCTGCGCATCCGTTACGGCAGGTTTCAGGTTTCATCCCTCATCCTTTCACTTTCCATTTCCAACCGACACATCCTGTCGCCGAGCCTCCGCTATGGTGCTCTTATCAATCAAATCCTCCTAACAGCCTTAAACCTTCAGCCTAACCACCTATCCCTATGACCAAAGACACCATCCGCACCTCAATCACCGCTTGGGCCGGCTCACGCGGCATCCAGATCGTGGCCAACGAGCGATCCCTTCCTCCGGCAGAACTCGACATGCGCCCCTTGCTCAATCCGGATGAAGTTTCATCCGCCGGTGCTGGTCTGCACGTCTTCATCGATGCCGAGGCGCATGGTGGTCCCGATGCCCACATCGGCTTCTGGATCCCCGACTCCCTGAAGAAGGGCTCCTGGAGTTCGATGGCCGAGGACGACGATGAAATCCCACTCCACTGGATCCCCGAGTTCTCCAGCGAGCAGCGCCTGATCGCCTTCATCGACCGCGAGACCGCCGGCTTCTTCCTCAAGCACATTCAGGAAGCCACCCTCGACGAATGGCTTGCGGACAACGGCTATTCCTACACCGCGCTGCATGAACGCGAGTACTGCGGCGAGGCCGCTGAGTTGGCCGACTCCCTCGGGCTTCAGGAGTGGCTGATCGTGGAGTTCAAGAATGCAGACGGCTTCGACATCACCCTCGGCGTCTCGGGATGGGGCGATGCCGCCACCTTCTACGCCAACGAAGACGGATTCCTTACTTTTGATCAGCGCGGCAAGGGACTCAGAACCCGCGACGCCCTGGTCGCTTGGCTAGAATCGGTCATCAAGGGGTAATTTCAACCTCCAGCAATTATTTCCTAAACTTCTCATCTTCTCAACCGGCTTCCCTTATTCCCCATCACCTAGCTCCTAGCTCCTAGCTCCTAGCTCCCATGCCCACCCTCTTCACACAACTGATCAGCAACCTCCTCCCTATTGCCCGCAAGGCCGAGGTCACGGTCGATGTGTCCGAAGAGGATTGGGGTATTCTGGCCGGCATCAGGAAGGGGCTGAAATCGCTCAATGGCAAGGGAACCCTGGAGCTTGAGATCGTCGGGATGAGCCGCATGAATCCCACCGTCGTACTCTCCATCTTCGATCTCCTCCAGAACCGCGGCCCCGGCGTGAAGCTCCGTGTCCACATCAGCACCAATCTCGTCGATGGAGCCCTCATCTTCCCCATCCTTGCCGACGAACTTCGGATCCGCCGTGGAGCATGGTTCCAGATTGCCACCGTCGCGGAACTCGAGAAAAAGGCCTTGGACAACGACAAGGATGGCGAGGGTTGGAAGAACGCGGGACGCGGCTCCCGCGTCAACACGGTGAAGGAGCCCTCCGCGATCACCGACTACCGGGCCATGTCGGCGATCCTCGGGGAGTACATGCCCCTTGCGGAATTCAAGGGAAAGCGCCTCCCGCTTGAAGAGACACTCCGCGATCACAATCTCCTCCCTGACCCGGCTCGCGACGAGACCCTAGCCCTCCATTTCAAGGCATGAAGCTCAAGCCACATCCACTGTATGAACGGGTTGTGGCAGTGCTGCGGACCAAGCCCCTCCGGTATCGGAAATGGTCAGGTTTGGGCTTTCGCTCCGTCACCCTTGAGTATGCGGGGCCAGAAAAACTCCTGGATGGCAAGGGTAGCCTTCGCCATGGGGCCCGGTGGACGCCCCCGGGCGGTTTTCCCTCCGTCAGCCTCTCCCTCGACCAAAGAACCTCCATCACCGAGGCACCGCGGATCGCCCATTACTACGGACTCAGGGAAGAGGCCCTCCGTCCCAGAGTACTCTACGCCGTTGACGTCCGGCTCCAGAGAGTCATCGACCTGACCTCCCTGCCTTCGAGGCTTCGCCCGCTTGTCTCCCTTGCGGAGCTTCTCTCCGAGGACTGGCGGAAGATCAACGACGCAGATCATGAATCCACCGGTCAGGGACTTGCCCGTGCGTTTCATGACTCTGGATGCGAGGGCATGATCGTTCCCTCTGCGGTGTCTGCCTCTGACAAGAACCTTGTCGTCTTCAATCGGTGCCTCCTTCACGGAAGCTCACTGGAAATCTGCGGAGAGGACGAGGCCAGGGAGTATTTCCAATGACAGATGCAATATTGCATGCAATAATGAATTCATGAAACGATCGATCAAACCGGCACCCGCCAAAAAAACCGCGGCTAAAATGAAGCTCTCGAGCCCTCAGGCTTTCGACCTTCGCCGCTTCTGCCACTCCTTTGCAGTCGGTCCCGAGGAAGTCAGCCGCATGACCGGCGCCGCCCTGCGCACCGTGGCCTACTGGAAGAGCGGCAAGGAGCCCAACGGTCTCACCCAGCAGAAACTCAAGGAACTTGTGCACCTCTTCGATGCTCTTTCGGATGTCATCTCCTCCAAATCAATCGGCCCCTGGCTCTCCCTCCCCAATCCCGCATTTGACGGCTCCACCCCGCTGCAGGTCATCGAGCGCGGAGAGAGCCATCGCATCTGGCGCATGATCTGGGAACTCGGCTCCGGCCAGCCCGATTGAGTGCACAGCTTCCCCTCCTAACAGCCTTCAGCCTAAGCAGCCCCCTCCGGAATCTTTCATTCCTCATCCTTCATAATTCATCCTTTTCCTCAACTCCTCCCCCCATCCGGCACCAGTCAACCTCCGCCAATGGTCTGCTGATTGCTCCCGATCAGGCACTTTGTAACCTTCTAACCCTTCTAACTTTTTAACCACGGCCTCCGATCACCGATTACCCATCACCTATTCCCCATCCCCTATTTCTGCCTCTTCCTCCAGCCCTCGACGCTCGACATCTCGACACTCGACTTTGGCATCCCTTCTAACTTTCTAACCTTCCCCATCACCTAGCTCCTAGCTCCTCGCTCCCATGCCCGCCCTCTTCACGCGAGTTATCCAGCAGCCACCCAAAGGAAAAGCAAAGATACCACGAAAAATCGTTATGAAACTGGAAAACCTCCGCTCACTCATTTGCGACTGGGCCTCGGATCGCGGCGTCGACTGCAAGCTCGAGTATGAAGAAAACGCCGGTATCCTTCTGGAGAAGACCACGCCACCGTATCCCACTGAGCGACCTGTGTGGGATGGATCGTTCCCGACGCCCCTCAGGAAGCCGCTGGTGTCGCTACTCCATGCAAAGGAAAGAGCCACATATGGTCCGCACATTCTACTTACGGTTGAGGCTCCCGAGAGTGTGAATCCTCGCTCTCGGCTTGGATTCTGGATTCCATCACACGGTCGCAGGGGAACTGTCTACTATCAGGTTGACGGCAATTGTGAGGTCCGTGCCTCATGGATCCCGGAATTCACAGATGAGAAGGATCTGATCGCCTACATCGACAGCGAGACCACGCGCCTGCTCCAGTGACAGAGCTCACGATCCTTGCTGGGGAATTCCTCGCCGCCGCCTGATCCTCCCCCATCTCCGATCACCCTCACTTTTTCACTTTCTAACCTTTTACTTTTTTAACCCCACCATCCCATGTCCAATACCATCCAATGCCCCCAATGCAACCATCAGTTCGAAATGACGGAGGCCCTCCTTCGTCAGGTCAGCCAGCAGTCGCAGGCCGAGCTAGAGCAACGCCTCAAGGCCGAGCGCGAGAAAATCTCCCGAGAAATGGAGCAGCGCATGAAAGCTGCCCAGACGCAGGCCTCAGAGCGTGAAAAGAAGGCCATCGAGGATGCCTTGAAGGCCCAAAAGGAAGGTCAGGAGCACGAAGCGCAGCTCCAGAAACAGCGCGAGTTCCAGAGTCAGCAAGCTGCCGATCGCCTCGCCAAGAAGCTGGAGGAACTACAGAAGGAGAATCAGGATCTAGCCGAACGCCAGCGCCTAGCCACGATCGAGGCTCGGCAGGCCGCAGATGCCGCCGCCCAAGCCCGTATCGATCAGGTTACCACGGAGCTTCAGCAACGCCTCCAGCAGGAATCCGAGCTGAAGATCCGCGAGCTCGAACTCAAGCTCGGAACCGTTCAGGGACAACTCCAGGAGGCCAGCCGCAAGGCCTCGCAGGGATCAATGCAGAACCAAGGTGCCGCCCTCGAGGCAACCTTTGAGGACCAGCTTCGATCCACATTCCCCCGGGACGAAGTGACCGAGGTGAAAACCGGTGTCCGAGGCGCTGATATCATCCTTGAGGTCGTCAACGATGCCGGCACAATCTGCGGCCGCATCCTCTTTGAGACAAAGCGCACGCAGGCGTGGAGCAATGACTGGGTCGGCAAGCTCCGCGAGGACATCCACCTCGCCAAGGCCCACGTGGGGGTCATCGTCACCCAGCAGCTTCCCAAGGAGATCCCGTCATGCGGCTTCAAGGACGGCGTCTGGGTCTCCGATTACACTTCGGCCATGACACTCATCCGCTCGCTCCGCTGGGGTCTCATGCAGGTCCAGCTGGAGAAGAAAGTCCATCAGCACGCCGATCAGAATGCGGCCCTCCTCTACGGCTACGTTACCAGCCCCGAGTTCCGCAACCGCGTGGTCAGCATCGTGGGAGCCCATGCCCTCCTCCGCAAAGGAATCAATGATGAGAAAAAAGCCATGGCGAAGAACTGGAAGCTCCGAGAAGCCCAGTTCGATATCGTCGAGCAGAACATCATGGAGATGTTGGGCAGCATCGAGGGAAATTCCGGACACAAGTTGAAAGGGGTCGGTGAGCTGGAACTTGAGAATGGGCAGAGCGGTCTCCTTGAGGATGCCGGGTAACAGTCCCATTTCTGTGCTTCAGTCCCAACTCCCAACTCCTAGTTCCTAGATCCCATCCACCCTATGTCCTTCCTTATCATCGGTTTCTGTAGCGGCCTGATTCCCGCACTGGTTGCCACACTCATCATCACCCGTAAGTCCTCCGCCCAGATCGCGGCGATGCGCGAACGCCTTGCTGCCGAGGAAGCCTCCCTGCGCCACTTCATGGAGATGGGATCCCTGCTTAAAGCTTCCCTGGATTCATGGATCCGCAACTTTTTCACATTTCACTTTCCACTTTTTAACTGCGCTTACAGCGCTGCCCTCATGCACCAGGAGCAGAAGCGACTTGAGGTCGAACTTGCGCGCTCTCAATTCGGCAGTGAGAGCCTGGCAGCCTGATTCCATAAAGCAAAGCCATGATCACCTCTTTCAAGGATGCGGAGACTCAAAAACTGCATGAAACCGGATCAAGCGCGCGCTACTCCGGCATCGCCCGCGTGGCCCTTCGCAAACTCATCCAGATCGATGCCGCCGGACAACTCTCCGACCTAAGGGTTCCTCCCGGCAACCGGCTTGAGGCTCTCAAGGGTAATCGTGCAGGCAGTCACTCCATCCGGATCAACGACCAGTGGAGGATCTGCTTCCGGTGGGAGGGGAGTGATGCCTGCGACGTGGAGATCTGCGACTACCATTGACACACACCCATAACGTTATACGCTATATTTTATGAAACCCGTCACACCCGGTGAAATCCTCCTTGAGGAATACCTTCTGCCCCTGGGCCTTTCGCAGAATGCCCTTGGCCGTGCCATCGGCGTTTCCCCTCGCGCCGTCAACGAGATCGTCTTGGGGAAGCGCTCCGTCACTCCCGAGATGTCCATCCGGTTGGGCAAGTTCTTCGGGCAGAGCCCCGAGTTCTGGTTTCGCATCCAGAGCAACTGCGACTTCCGCCTCCTTCGGAAAAAGGAACGGATGCTGACCGCCAAGGTGAAGCCTCTAACCGAACTTCAGGCAGCATGAGCAGCTGGACAGAGACTCACGAGCTTTATCCATACCTTCCTCCCAGCTTCTACCTCCCAATATGTCCCTCGCTGACTCAGGTTTCAAGTTGGCTTGCCCGGCCGTTGCTGCGCATCCGTTACGGCAGGTCTCATCCCTCCATCTAACCCTCATGCGCTCCCCGTCACCGGTCGCAGAGGCCGCTTGAGAAGCCTTATCCCCTCTTTTCTTTTTTCAAACGATCAGTCAACTGTTAACAACGCACAACGCTCCCCAAAATCTGAAATATTCGTATGCAACGCAATACATCATTCGCCCGCAAAGTCCCTGATTTGATCACCGAGGAACTTATGGCCCTGTTTTCCGGACAGGCCGGCCCTTTAGAGTTCAAGGAGATTTTCACCATCATCCATGAACGCCTGAAGTCAAGGAACGCCGCAACCGGAGGCGAGGAGATGCTGCGCCTGCGCGCATACGAAAAGCTTCAGCATCTCATTCAGCGGAACCTCATTCAAAAGCAGGGGAAAAATTATCGGGCTGTCGGCGAGCCGCCGGGAGCCCCTCGTAAATCGGATCAACCCAACGAACGGATGACTGATCGGGAAAACATCCCGTCCAATACCCACGATCTTCGTCTTGCCCTCCATGCCCTCGCCCAGCAGCAGCCGGAACTCCGGAAATTCCTCGTGCATCTTTCTGTAAACGAGGATGTCGCCTCTACCGATATCAATGAGGTTGCCCGCATCATCCAGAGAACAACCGTTGATTTGGCTGGCCGCGTCACCTCTTCATCTATTCTTCAAGGGCTTGCCGGCTTGGGATTGGGGACTTTCTCAAAGGGTGAAATCAATTCCACCCATGGGATATCTCCGAATTGTATCATCTGGAGTGTTTCGACACGGAGCCTTGGCCGTTTCTTTCTCTGCCTGGAGAGTGAGGTGAAATCCCTTGAGAACGCGGATCCTGTCGAAGAGGATGAAGTTGAGGAGATCCTGGAGGAAATCCAAGACGAAGAAGAGGATGACGATATCGAATTTTCGGCCGACTCCGAGGATGAGGACTCCAAGGATGAGGACTCCGAGGATGAGGACTCCGAGGATGAGGACTCCGAGGACGAGGACTCCGAGGACGAGGACTCCGATGACGAGGACTCCGATGACGAAGACTCCGATGACGAAGACTCCGATGACGAAGATTGGATGTCTTACAGCTTTCCGCTTCGAGAAGATCTCGAGGTCGAGTTTGCCTTGCCAAAGGATATCACCTACGCGGAGGCGAAGCGCATGGCCCGCTTTTTGATGAGCCTGCCTCTGGATCAGGATTGAGGCCAATCACTGACTGCCGCACAGGCCAAATCCAGGAATATCCCGCCCGACCCAGCCGCCAGAGATCGTGACCGCACCCGATCACAAGACGCAGGATGATTCACCCGATGACCGGATCGGTGAATTCTTGGGGCTTTCACAGGATGAGCTTCTGACGCGTTTGTTTGAGGTCATGCGAGGCATCGGCGGCAGGCTGCGTCCTTCCCAAATAGCGCGGGCCATGGTCGGAATCGATGCGGACGCACCCCCTTCCCACGGTCTTTCACGCCTGGCATCGAAAATCACAGGAGCTATCCGGTCGGATCTCGAGGCCAATGGCCGGACTTCAAGGTTCAGGCAATATCGCAGGGGTGTGCGGACCCCTGTTTTTCCCGAGGCTCCCGTGCGGCAGTCATTAACGGTCCATGGGGAATCTCCGTATGGGCTACATCGCGCCGGGAACATTCTTGAATATCCCCGTCTCAGGTTTTCCTCGGAACGGCTGATTGTCATATCAGCCGCGGAGCTTGAACGACCCTTTACCGAACTCGATTTCAGCGTCAGGACAGTGAACGTGTTTTCCACGCTGGGAATAGTGACCCTTCGTGATTTTCTGGACTTCTGCGCCAAAGGATTCAAATCGCTCAGGAATTTCGGCAGGAAATCCCACGGGGAGGTTGTGGACACACTTCTTGCGCTTTCCGCGTCCGTGACCGGCGACGGAGGGGTCGACTGGGTCGCTTATTCATCCCTGCGTGGCAGGGTGCCGCTTCCCGAAGGACAGGAAGCGCCCGCCGAGGCTCGTTACAATCTGAAGTACCCCAGGATCCGGCACTCCTCGCCCGCACTGCGGAGCCTCAATGGAAAGGCCCGCGGGCTCAATGTGGGGAATCTCCATCTTGAGCACCGTCCCGCCGACCTCATGGAAAAACTCGGGGTGTTCACCCTCGGGGAGTTCACGGACCTGATGGCGGCAGGCATCGGGAAGCAGAAAAACATGGGTGAGGGGGCCCACACCAACATTGTGGAGTCGTTGCTCGCGCTTGAAAAAAGCATTTCCCCGGACGGCACTCCCGACTGGTTGGAATACGCGCGGCTTCGCGGCTTCCTTGTTCTTCCCAAGGAACCCCTGTCGTCGCCGGCCGCGGTGCTTGCGGCATTGCCGCTCGCGATCGCCGAGGCCATTGCGCACGCTCACGGACAGAATTACAGGGAGGTTTTAGAGAGGCGCATCATCGCACCCCCTTCGGAAAAACTCACGCTCGAGGAGCTTTCGAGGCTCTTCGCGGACGATCACGAGGCCGAGGGTGGCAGGACCAGCGGTCGGACTAGGGAGCGGGCACGTCAGGTGGAATCGCTCATCATCGCGGAAATTGTCGGGATTTTCGGGGGCGAGGGGGGTAACTACCGCAAATGCAACTACCGCTTCCGTCCCGAGTTTCACGACCTCATACGCCGTGCGAGACGGTCCATGGTTGAGGGTGCGGTGCGAATCTGGAAAAAAAACCAGTTTGTCCAGCATCTCGCGGAGTCACTGGTGGGTGAAGAGGAGGTTTCCGACGGGGAAAACGGCGGTGAAGAACTCATCGAGTCCGTCGACGAGTCCCTTGGGATGCTCTCCCTGCTGTTGGGATTCGAGGTCGTTGCTCTCGACGAGCCGACGCTCGAGCATCTCGTCTTCACCGGAGGTTATCCGCCCGAGGACGTCGACAAGGTTGCGGGACTCGTTTTCAGCGCATACGAGGCGCTCTTTTACTCGCAGGATGCCGGTGGAATGGACGCCGCCGAGTACATAAAGTTCCTTGACGACGATGATGCCGACCGTCTCCTTGGCGGGGATCCCGACCGGATTTTTTACCTGTGCTCGGCATGCTATCTGGACGGAGACGGCAGGTGGCAGCTCAGGCCCGAGTTCGCCAGGAGGCCCAACAAAGGCCGCCTGACGTGCGACCGCGCCGAGGAGATCCTGCTTGAGAACGGCACCTGGATGCATAACTCGGATCTCCTTCGTGCTTTCAAGCTCCGGTATCCCGACTTTCTCGAGAAGGACAGGCATCTGTTTGCGCGCATGGCCTACGATGGAAGATTCAGCCCCATCAGGAAGTCGGGATACTGGGCCCTGAATGCCTGGAACCCCGATCTCCGTCCGGTGCGTGAGATCGTGGAGGACGTCGTCAGGGCATCGCCGGAGCCTATGCATTGCAACGAAGTTGCGGCGAAGGTGAGGGAAATCACCCCATGCAAGGCCGACACGGTGCGTGCCTACCTCACCGATGATCCTGAAAAATACATCAAGCTGCGTCTGAATATCTTCGGTCTTCGCGAGCGCTACCCCAAACGCAACGACACGGACGAAGCTTGAATCGCCTGCCACGCACGCCCGTCAACCGAAAGCCGTTTCCAATCTCCAACCTCCAAACCAAGTAAAGCTGACATTCCATGCCTGATCCCGCACCCGCCAACCTGCCCAACGAGGAACACCTTCCCCCCGACTACCAGAACTTCATTCCCGCGCTGCGAAATGTCGGGTACACCTTCGAGGAGAGCGTCGCCGACATCGTGGACAACTCCATCGATGCCCACGCCACCCATGTCCGGATCCGTTTCGTGATCCGGGAGGGCGGGCAGGTCGACCTTCTCATCGCGGACGACGGACGAGGCATGAATGCGGAGGAACTGCGTAATGCCATGGTTTTCGGTACGCAGCAGACCGTTGAGGTGCAGAGACAGAGGCTCGGGCTCTTCGGCCTTGGTCTCAAAATGGCATCCATCGCCCAGGCAAAGAATGTCCACGTGGTTTCGCTGAAGAACGGCGCGTTGTCCGGCAGGGCATGGACCGACGACGGACTTCAGAGGGGGTTCTACTGCGAGGTTCTGGACCGTGCCTCGATGGAGCGCATCACGCCCTTATCCCGGATTCCATCCGATGCCGGTCACGGCACATGGGTTCTTTGGGAAAATCTCCGCCGTTACGAGGATCAATTCGCCTCACCCGACGTCCTTTGCGACCAACTGATCCGTTTGCTTCAAAAGCATCTCGGCCTTCACCTCCACGGGTTCCTGTCTCCCCACGGTTCCCTGACGATCAGCCTTGATGTCGTTCGGCAGGTTTTGAGGAACGGTGTTCCGACGCTGACGGCCGGTCCCAAGAGCGACGTGAAGCCCTTCGATCCGTTCGGCTACGGGGCATCGGTCCATCCCGGCTATCCGGCGATCTTCATCGCCGCCGGCGAATACTCGGACAAACTGGCCATCACCGGCCATATCTGGCCTCCGAATTCCGAGTCCGACAACTACAAGCTCCCCGGAGGGGCTGTGCGCCGCCAGGGCATCTACTTTTACCGCAACGGCCGACTGATCAGCGGCGGAGGCTGGTGCGGCATCAAGGAAACCGACACTCACGACTCCCTTGGCAGGGTTGAGATCCATCTGTCGAACGTGGAACTGGAGCGCAATACGAGCGGTACGAATG
>JBEAOJ010000239.1:0-5018 GCA_041164985.1 Verrucomicrobiota bacterium
CAGACCAACTGCCATGTCATCCGCGAGGGCCAGGAAATCGAGATTCCGATGTCGGAGATCGTTCCCGGTGACATCGTCTCCCTTCAGGCCGGCTCGATCATTCCCGCGGACCTGCGCCTGCTTTCGGCCAAGGATTTCTTCGTCAGCCAATCCTCCCTGACCGGCGAGTCGATGCCGATTGAGAAGCATGCCGATGCCCCCGCGGTTCCCTCCAAGGCGGTGATCGAGATGCCCAACGCGGTATTCCAGGGCAGCAACGTGATCAGCGGTTCCGCCCGGGCCCTCGTGGTCAATACCGGATTCCGGACGCACTTCGGATCCATATCCGAGAAGCTTGGAAGCGCCCCCGTGCTCACCAGTTTCGACCGCGGGATCGCCGGCTTCACCTGGATGATGATGCGCTTCATGTTCGTCATGGTGAGCGTGGTCTTCCTGATCGTCGGGATCACGAAGCACGACTGGACGGGAGCCCTCCTCTTCGGTCTCGCGGTCTCGCTCGGCATGACCCCCGAGATGCTTCCCATGATGGTGGCAGTGAACCTGGCCAAGGGAGCGCTCGCCATGTCGCGGAAAAAGGTGATCGTCAAGAAGCTCAACGCGATCCAGAACTTCGGCGCGATCGACATCCTCTGCACCGACAAGACGGGGACACTCACCCAGGACCGCGTCATCCTGGAGAAGTATGTCGATGTGACCGGACGGCAGAGCGAGGACGTCCTTCGCTACGCCTACATGAACAGCTACTACCAGACGGGCCTGCGCAACCTGCTCGACCGCTCCGTGCTGACCCACACCGATCTGGATGTCGACCGCGGTTGCCGGAAGGTCGACGAGATCCCCTTCGACTTCCAGCGCAAGCGGATGAGCGTGGTGGTCGACTACGAGGGTGATCACGTCCTCATCAGCAAGGGGGCCGTGGAGGACATCTACAAGGCCTGCACCCACTACCAGGTCGATGACGAGGTCTACATGATGATCGACCTCATCAAGAACGACCTTCTCGAGGAATTCGAGGCGCTCAGCCGGGACGGTTACCGCGTGCTCGGCATCGCCTACAGGGAGTTCGGCCGCGACAAGACCACCTTCTCCATCGCCGATGAAAGCGACATGATCCTGCTCGGCTACATCGCCTTCCTCGATCCCCCGAAGGAAACCGCCGCCAAGGCGATCGCCTCGCTCGCGCACTACGGGGTGGCCACGAAGATCCTGACCGGGGACAACTCCCTGGTCACCCGCAAGATCTGCAAGGATGTCCATCTGGAGGCGGGGGAAATCATCACCGGGGACCAGATCGTCGATCTCGACGAGGAGCAACTCGGCGAACTGGCGGAGAAGACCAGCGTCTTTGCCCGGCTATCCCCCGCCCAGAAGGAACGGATCATCGTCGCCCTGCAGAAGCGCGGTCATGTGATCGGCTACATGGGGGACGGGATCAACGACGCCCTCTCGATGCGAGTGGCCGACGTCGGCATCTCGGTCGACACGGCCGTCGACGTCGCCAAGGAATCGGCCGACATCATCCTGCTTGAGAACAGCCTCATGGTCCTGGAGGACGGGATCCTTGAGGGGCGCAAGGTCTTCGCCAACATCATCAAGTACATCCGGATGAGTGCGAGTTCCAACTTCGGCAACATGTTCAGCATGACCGGAAGCAGTTACTTCCTTCCGTTCCTGCCGATGGCCCCCGTCCAGGTCCTGGTGAACAACCTCCTCTACGACTTTTCCCAGACCGGGATCCCCTCCGACCATGTCGATGAGGAGTATCTGCAGAAGCCTCGCTCATGGAATCTCCAGAACATCCGCCGGTTCATGATGTTCGTGGGGCCGACCAGCTCGATCTTCGACTACACCACCTTCGCCCTCATGCTCTGGTTTTTCGGATGCTGGGATCTGGGGCTTCCCGCCCCTTCCGAGCTTCTCCACCGCTTCGCCGGCGGCTCGGGGGTGGCTCCGGACGATACCTATGCGGCAGCCCTTTTCCATTCCGGCTGGTTCATCGAATCGATCATCACCCAGACCCTCATCGTCCATGTGATCCGCACCCGGAAGATACCATTCATCCAGAGTTGTGCGAGTCCCTGGCTGATCGTGACCACCCTCGCGATCATCCTCATAGGGTCGGCACTTCCCTATATCCCGCCTGTCGCGGCCTACCTGGGCTTCGTTCCGCTCCCTCCCGTCTACTGGGCCTTCATCGGGGCGACCATCCTCTGCTACATGACCCTCACTCATTCGGTGAACGCATGGTTTGCCAGAAAGTTCGGGATCGATTAATCCCGTAGGCTGCCCACGCCGATGAAAGCACTTCTCAACGCACTCCAGGAAGGACGACTGGTCGAACTTCCCGACAACATCAAGATCGACGCCCTCGAGTTCCTCGGCGCGTTGCTGGAGGCCGTGCCCGAGGTTCCGAGCGAGGAGGGGATCACCGAGAAGGCCCTCGCCCGCGAGAAGCTCCACAACACCGGCATCGGGAAGGGATGGGCCTGTCCCCATGCCACGACCGATCACGAGGGGGAGTTGCTCTGCTCCGTGGGATGGAGCCCCCAGGGCGTCGACTACGGCTCCCCGGACGGAGTCCCGGTTCACCTGATCGTGATGTATTTCGTCCCGGACTCGCAGCGCAATGCCTACCTCAAGGAGATCTCCCAGCTTGCCAAGGCGATCCACCAGAACGCCGACCTCCAGAAGCTCCAGGAACTCGAGGAACTCTCCGAGGTGCGCCACGCCCTTCTCGACGCCATCACCCATGCCATCGAATCGGTGACCCCCGAGGGGCGGGCCCGCATGATCCAGCTCGAGGTGCGCCACGCCGCCGTCGAGGCCGGGGTTCCCGCCGCCCCCCTCTCGCTCGATGCCATTGCCCGCTCCATCCTGCCGGTCTCCATTCTCGTTCAGCCCGGATGCCGTCCCGTCGTACTCGGCCAAGACCGCGAGATGGTCGAGGCGCTCGAGGCCTTCGTTTCGCTGGCCGAGGATCTTGAGAAAGCAGGCCACTCCGCCAAGGGAGAGATCAACGTCGTCCTCCGCTCCAGCGAGCATTACGCCCCGGATCGGATACTCCACGACTGTGTGGTGTTTCGCGGAGCCACCAAGCCCGCCTAAAAAGGCAGGGGCTTTTGAGTGCTAGAGCGGTTTTATAAAAGGTGTAGCCACAAAATGCACAAGAGGGAGGAAGGAAGGAATCACCAGATAATTTAGTGGTGATATGATTTGGCAAAGGCTTTAATTGCATTCACTATGAGAGATTGGAGTCTCTCAAATTAAGAATAGATAGGGATGCGTAATTGATGAAGCCCAGTCGGATAGGCGCTATTTTTCCTGTGCCTCTTGTGCATCTTGTGGCCATGACTCAAGTTAATATGCTCTAAAGAGACTTTTCCCCGGATCGGGTTGCGCTCCAGAGAGCGTATGCAGCCATGCAGAGGGAAAGGGGAATGTAGATCTTGTCCTCAATGGCTCCCGGAGGGGTGTGGGAGAAGGTGATCGGTTTGATGTGGGCCACGAACATCCTCAGGAATGTCTCAAAAAACTGAACCAGCCACATGGCCGGGATGAGGGAACGGTAACGAATGATCACCGTCCATTGGATGATCGCGTAAATCAGCTGCTCGGCTCCCCACTGGGATCCGAAAAAAACAACGTCCTTGGAGCCCGCAAAACTCAGATCCAGACCCGCGATGGAGGCCAGCCCGGCATCGGGGGCGAGCATGTGAATGAAACTCCTGACGGTACCGATTACCGTCAGGAGAACGAATGCATAAAAGGGAATCCTGGAGCCAAGGATCGTGTTATCCGCCTTGGTCGGGAAAAGGATCCGGAGGGATGACATCATGGATTTCATCCCTCTTTTGGAGGAGTCAGCGCTGTTTAAGCGCGTTGATCCAAAGGAACCACCGTCTTGCCGACCGCAGGGCCGACATACTCGCTGAGCGGACGGTAGAGCCTGTTATCGACGAGCTGTTCCAGGATATGTGCCGTCCAGCCGGAGGTCCGGGCGATGGCAAAGATCGGCGTGAACATGTCGGTCGGAAGGCCGAGCGAATAGTAGACGGTGGCCGAGTAGAAATCGACATTGGCATTCAGCCCCTTGCGTTCCTTCATGAGCTCGGCGATGCGCTCCGACATGCGGATCCACTTGCCCTCTCCAAGCTGCTCGCAAAGCTGAACGGCCATGGAGCGGAGGTGTGGAGCGCGGGGATCGAGGGTCTTGTAGACGCGGTGACCGATGCCCATGACCTTTTTCTTGGTAGCGAGTGCGGTCTCAACCCAACCGTCGACCTTGGTCTCGTCGCCGATCTCCTGAAGCATGTGGATGACTCCCTCGTTGGCGCCGCCGTGAAGGGGCCCCTTGAGCGTGCCGATGGCCGAGGTCACGGCCGAGTAGATGTCGCTCAGCGTGGCGATCGTGACACGCGCGGAGAAAGTGGAGGCATTCATGCCGTGATCGGCATGGAGGACATAGGCGACGTCGAGGGTCTTTGCGGCCTCGGCGGTCGGCACCTCTCCGTTGAGGAGGTAGAGGAAGTGGGCGGCCTCACCGAGGTCGGTGCGGACGGGTGGGAGATCCTTACCGAGGCGGGCGCGGTGATAGTACGCGGCGATGACGCCGACTTTGGCGGTCAGGGAGACAGCGCGGCGGCGGTTCTTGACGGGATCGATCTCGCCGGTCGGCACCTTGTCGTAGAGGCCGAGCATCGAGACACCCGTGCGGATGACATCCATGGGGTTGGCATCCTTGGGGGCCGACTTGAGGAAGTCGATGACTCCCTTCGGGAGTTCGCGCTGGGAACCAAGCTCCTGATGCAGGGTCTCAAGCTGGGCCTTGTTCGGAAGTTCCCCGTGCCAGAGGAGGTAGACGACTTCCTCGTAGCTGACCTTGCCGGCGAGTTCGTTGATATTGTATCCGGCGTAGATGAGGATGCCCTCCTCGCCGCGCACATCGCTGAGCGTGGTGGAGTTGGCGACGATACCTTCGAGTCCTTTGGCGATGACAGGCATGGGAGTGAGAGGTTGTT
>JBEAOJ010000240.1:0-4642 GCA_041164985.1 Verrucomicrobiota bacterium
CCAGAAGATCCTCAATCTGGATCCCCAGAACATGGCGGCGCGGCGCGGCATGGAGGAGGTTGACAAGGAGCGTAGCAATTACGCGCAAGCGGCCTACAACGAGCGGCGCTCTGAGATGATCGATCAGGTGGCGCGGGCCTGGGAACTTCCGGTTCCCAAGTTCGACACCGGCGCTTCGACAATCGTGGAGCAGAATCCGATCGAAGTGAAGGGCACAGGTTCCATCAGCAGGAAACTTCAGGAAATCAAGATCCCCCAGATCACCTTCTCGGAGGAGAGCGTCCGGGAGGCCATCGAGAAACTTCAGAAAAAATCCAAGACTCTCGATACAACGGAAACCGATCCGGCTAAAAAAGGTGTCAACATCGTGCTCAAGCTCGACCCGGCACGGGAGTCCATGGAAGGAGGGACCAAGATCAATCTCCAACTGAACGACATGCCCTTGGGCGATATCCTCAAGTACATTGCCTCGGCCGCTAGTCTGAAGGTGAAGATAGAACCCTATGCCGTGGCGATTGTTCCCCTTTCGGAGCCCACGGAAATTCTGATTTCCAAGGAATACAAGGTTCCCCCGAGTTTTATCTCATCCCCCACGGGCTCCACCCCTCCGGCCGGAAACACTCCTGGCCAGCTCCCGACCGTCGGCAAATCTGGTGCCAAGGAGTTTCTGGAATCCCAGGGTGTCACCTTTCCCGCGGGTGCCACCGCGACTTATTTGGCATCCAGCAGCAAGCTCCTGGTCAAGAACACACAGGCCAACCTGGACCTGATCGATTCCCTCGTGGAGGTCTCGCTGGCCACACCGCCAAGCCAGGTGGAAATCGAGGCCCGCTTCCTCGAGGTCACCCAGAACAACCTCCAGGAACTCGGCTTTGATTGGCTCCTTGGGGCTTTCCAACTCCCAGGTGGCAGCGGTGCGTATGGAGGTGGCGGCACAGCCGGCAACATGAGGGGCAATGTCGGCCAATACCCCTTCACCCGGGGGGGAGTTGCAACGGCTCCCCCAATCGGTTCGATCAACGGGAACAATACCGGCAATCTCACGGCCGGCAACCGCACCGGTTCGGCCGCAGTCAGGGCGAATGCGCTTGACGGGTTGCTCTTTGGATCACCAACAGGTCCCGCTGCGGGCGTCCTCGCCTTGGCCGGGATCTTTACTAATCCAGAATTCCAAGTCGTGCTTCGCGCGGTCAATCAGCAGAAGGGAATCGATCTGGTCTCGGCTCCCAAGGTTACGGTCACAAGCGGACGCAAGGCTACCATCAGCATCATGCGCAAGTTCCCCTACCCCAAGGACTATTCGCCACCCACGGTTCCCCAGAATCAGGGGGGCGGGGGAATCAATCCAGCCACCCCCTCCACACCCACATCCTTTGACTCGCGCCCTGTCGGAGTCCTGCTTGAAGTACAGCCGACTGTCGGTCCCGATGGCTACACCATTGACCTCGAGCTTTCACCGCAAATCACCGAGTTCCAAGGATTCGTCAACTATGGCTCCCCGATCCAGAGTATTGGAAACATCACCGTTCCCAATCCCCTTCCCAATGGTCAACTGGGCCAACCCATTGTGGTGGGCACAAAAACCGTCCTCCTCACGGCCAATACGATCCTGCAGCCGGTTTTCAGCGTCAGACAGGTGGATACCCATGTGACTCTCTTGGATGGGCAGACCGTGATTCTAGGAGGACTGCTCAGGGAAGATGTGCAGAAGGTCCAGGACAAGACCCCGATCTTGGGTGACGTACCGCTGGTCGGATCCCTCTTTCGGAGCTCCTCCAACCAGCGAACCAAACGGAATCTCCTGATTTTCGTGTCCGCCGGCCTTCTCGATCCTGCGGGACAACAGCTGATCAAGACAGTGGAGAATGACAAGGAAGTCCTTACCCCGGATGCCAAGTCCGTCACCTCCGAGGCCATACCCGGCGATCCCTCCACCTCATCCGGAAGCCCGCGATGACACCTCACAAACCCGCCTGCTTCATGCGTTCCAAAACAACGGCCTCTCTTGCACTCCTAAGCCTGCTATCCGCTTGGGCTCGCCTGGATCACCTGCAGGCCCAGACACCGTCGTCACAATTGGCGGCGGAATCCGAGCGGGCCATCGTCCGTAGTCAGGAAAATCTCCTGAATGCAAAATCCCTGATGAAGACCGCCTTGGAGCGGCTGTCGCAAAACAACCTCAAGAAAGCCTATGAGCTTGCCGGCGAATCGATCGGGATCGCCCCTTCCGGAGAGGCCGCACGCAAGGAACGTGCCGCCCTGGTCGGCAATTACACCACCATCGCCCTGGCCTACGCGCGCAAGCTCATCTCGGACGGAGTCTTCACCGACTCCATTGCCGAACAAAACGGCATCCTCAACGCCAATGGTGTCCCTCTGTCCGCCGAGAGCGTCACCAAGTCGATCCTCGATCCCTCGGTGAACCCGCGAAATCCACAGGCGATCCAACTCCTCTCCGATCTGGAGCAACCCGGCATCTTCAACAAGACTGTCACCCCGAAATTCGCAGCCCAGCGCGACGAGGTGGTGAGACTGCTTCGGGAGGCCGAGGGGTTGACCCAAAGCGGCAGGAATGACCAGGCCATCAGGACCTATGAGGCGATCCTGACAATCGATCCTTACAACAGCGCCGCCAGAAAGGGGATGGAGGCGATCCGCTCCTCCAACATGAAGTATGCGGATGAGGCCTATAACGAGACCAGGGCCAGAATGCTCTGGCAGGTCGAGAAGGCATGGGAGCGCCCGCCGCGCAAGTCCAAGCAGGGTAGATCGACCGAGTCGGTCGGACGCCAGCAGGATATCCGGGGAACAGACGAAATCGTTGCCAAACTCAACACCATCATCATCCCCAAGATCGATCTCAGCGACTCACCCATCAGCGAAGCCGTCGAATACCTGAAGCAGAAGAGCCGGGAACAGGATCCGGCCAAGAAAGGCGTGAATATCTTCCTAAAGCTCGCGCAGACCCCCGCCCCCTCAACGGCAACCGCGGGCACTCCATCAGATCCATCCGCCTCGGCTGTTCCCGCGACAGAGCCGCATATCACGATCGCACTCTCGAACGTCCCCCTCTATGTGGCCCTCGACTACATCAGCAAGCTCTCCAACCTGAAGCTCAAGATCGATCCCTACGCCGTCTCGATCGTCCCCCTCTCGGAACCGACAGACGTGATGATCACCAGGGAGTACAAGGTCCCCCCAAACTTCATTCCTCCAAAGTCGATGGACGCAACAGGATCGTTGCCCCAAGCGGGTTCGTCGGGAATACCCGATCCCAACAAGGCCCGTATCGCACCTCGTCAGGAGGCCAAGGATTACCTCTCATCCCAGGGGGTCGAGTTTCCTCCCGGTGCCAGCGCCAACTACCTCGCCGCAGGAAGCAAGTTGGTGGTTCGCAACACAAGGGACAATATTGATGTCATCGATTCGCTGGTGGATGCCGCCATGGGGGTGGCCCCTTGCCAGGTTGATATCCAGACCAAATTTATTGAAATTAACCAAAATAACCTTCAGGAACTCGGTTTTGAATGGCTTCTTGGCCCTTTCAGCGTCGGAGGTGGTGTTTATGGCACGGGAGGAGGGGTTCCGGGAACCGGTGCAGACACCACCCCTTTCGGGAATCCGATGGCCGGTGGATACCCCATGAGTTCCGTTGGCGGACTGCGCTCCGGTGATCAAGCCATCACACCCAACTCCGTGGATGGGCTTTTGGCAGGGAAAGCGGTGGGGGAACAGGCCGTGGCACCCGGCATCTTCAGCATTGCCGGAGTTTTTTCGGAACCGCAGTTCCAATTGGTGATCCGGGCCCTGAACCAGAAAAAAGGTGTCGATCTGATGGCGGCGCCCAAAGTCGTCACCAAGAGTGGCGTTAAGGGTACCGTGAAGATCGTCAATGAATTCATCTACCCCAAGCAGTATGACCCCCCACAGATTCCGCAGAGCGTCGGAAACAATGGATTTAACTTAAACAACAACAACAACGGGGCAAATCAGCCCCCACCCTCCATCACCCCCTCCTTTCCCCGTGATTTCACGAAGGAGGATCTAGGAGTCATTCTGGAAGCCACCCCGACGATCGGTCCCGATGGTTACACCATCGACTTGGAGCTCAACCCGAAAGTCACCGACTTCGACGGCTTCATCAATTACGGCTCCCCGATCAACACGGTGGGATCTCAACTTGGCACCTTCAACGGGGTTCCGGCATCGGTCCCCATCGTCCAAACGCTCACCACCAACAAAGTTAACCAACCCGTGTTCTCGGTGCGTGAGGTCAATACCTTCGTGACTGTCTGGGATGGTCAAACCGTGGCCCTCGGTGGCCTGATCCGCGAGGATGTCCAGAAGGTTCAGGACAAGGTTCCCTTCCTCGGTGACATGCCGCTGGCAGGACGCCTCTTCCGCTCCGATGCCGATCAGAAGATCAAAAAGAACCTCGTGATCTTCGTGACACCCAGAATCCTCGATGCCGAAGGACAGCCCCGCCGGGCGGACGCCGAGGAAACGGAGATCGTCAAGCCTCTTGGATTGCCGTCTGATCTTCCCCAGCCATCGATCTCCTCCCCCGCGGTCCGCGGCAAGTAGGTACTGCGGATACGAAAATCGGAGAAGCCTGAGAAAGGCACGGTTCACGTCCCCATAC
>JBEAOJ010000241.1:0-3334 GCA_041164985.1 Verrucomicrobiota bacterium
ATTAAAGCCTATAGCCTAGATTGCTAGTGCCTCTAGAGCCTTTTTGATTTGAATGCTGACAAAGGATTTGTGGATGTCATGGGGTGGGGGGCAAGAAGCAAGCGAAGCTGCTGTAGTTTGACGTCACTTGCCTCTCGGCAAGCGGTGGCGCGGGCTGCAACTCTGTTGCAGTCTTACGCGGCTCTCCCTAGAGGCTTGCTTCTGCGCTACAACCCGAGCGTTGCGACACTGCACAACGCCTCATGTCTCCGCAACCAAGCCTGTTACGACGGGCGCGGAAGACAACGACGGAGTCGTTGCCCGTCAGGGCGGCACAGTCTGCCGTTAGGCAGATGCCGTCAAAGAATGTCTAGAGATGAATCAAAACCGCTCTAAGCTTGCCTCCCTGCTCACCGGAGAGCGGTCACTGCGCGACGGCCGGCTTGGCCTTGCGACGGCGCTGGGAATCGGCGACAAACTCCTCCTGCGCGTTGAAGCGCTCACCCTCCGCGGGGCGGAGATGATAGAGGCCGTCAGGATCCATGACGCGCGCCTTCACGTTGTCCTTCCAGAACCAGTCGATGATCTCCTGGATGTGATCGTGGACGCGCGGGTTGCGGATCGGGAATCCGGTCTCGACCCGGCGGAAGAGATTGCGGGGCATCCAGTCGGCGCTGCCGAGATAGATCTCGGGGGTGCCCCCATTCTCGAACCGGATGATGCGGCTGTGCTCCAGGAAGCGGCCGACAAGACTCCTCACTTCGATGTTCTCGCTCACGCCGGGAATGCCGGGGCGCAGGCAGCAGATGCCGCGGATGAGGAGGCGCACCTTGATGCCCGCCTGCGAGGCGCGGTAGAGCGCCTCGATCATGCCCTCCTCCACGAGGGCGTTCATCTTCACGAAGATGTCGGCGTGACGCCCGGCCTTGGCATGTTCGATCTCGCGGTCGATGAGGTGAATCATCCCTTCGCGCAGGTCGTAGGGAGCCATCATCAGCTCGTTCATGCCGGGGAACTTCGAGACTCCGGTCAGGATATTGAACATCGTCGCCACATCCGAGGTCAGCTCCTCGCGCGCCGTGAGGAGACCGAGGTCGGTGTAGAGACGTGCTGTGGAGGGATGGTAGTTGCCCGTGCCGAGATGGGCGTAGCGCCGGATAACCTCTCCCTCCTGACGGACCACCAGCATCGCCTTGGCGTGGGTCTTGAGCCCCGCGATGCCGTAGATGACATTGACCCCGGCCTCACGCATGAGGCGCGCCCACTTGATGTTGGCAGCCTCGTCGAAGCGGGCCTTCAACTCGATGACGACCGTGACCTGCTTGCCATTCTGTGCGGCCTGGATGAGGGAGGCAACCAGCGGGGAGTCGGAGCTGGTGCGGTAGAGCGTCTGCTTGATCGCCAGGACATTGGGGTCCTCGGCGGCCTGCCCCAGGAAATCGAGCACTGTCTGGAAGCTGTCGTAGGGATGCTGGAGCAGGACATCACCCTTGCGGATATGCCAGAAGATATCGGCCTCCTCGTTGAGAGAGACCACGATGGCGGGGGTGAACCGCTTGTCCCGGAGATCGGGCCGGTCTATCGAGAGGGCCAGCGGCATGAGGCGCGTCAGGTTGATCGGGCCGTCGTGCCGGTAGAGATCGCCCTGTTCCAGATTGAAAATCTCGAGCAGCCTGTTGGCCACCTCCCCGGGGCAGTCCTCCTGCAACTCGAGCCGGACGGCCGCGCCGCGGTTCACATGGCGCAACTCCTCCTCGATGGCATGGAGCAGGTTGTCCGCCTCCTCTTCGTCGACATAGAGATTGCTGTTGCGGGTGACGCGGAAGAGATGGGCGCCCAGAACCTTCACGCCGTGGAATAGCGTCCCCACGTAGTGCTGGATGATGCTGCCGAGGAACACGAAATCATGGCCCTGCTCGTCGTTCTGCTGGGAGAAGGGAACCACGCGCGGCAGGATCCGGGGCACTTGGACGACGGCGAGGTCGGTGTTGAGCCCCTCCCCCTCCAGGTGGACGATGATGTTGAGACTCTTGTTGAGAAGCTGCGGGAAGGGATGGGAAGGGTCGATCGCGAGAGGCGTCAGGACCGGGAAGATCTGGTTGTGGAAGAACTTCTCGAAGTGCTCGCGCTCCGCCTCGGGAACATCGGGAAAGTTGTGGAACCGGATATTCTCCGCGGCGAGACCCGGTTCGATCTCCTCGTTCCAGCAACGGTATTGGTCCTCGACCTGCCGGCGGGCCCGCTTCGCGATGGCGGAGAGCTCCGACTTGGGCGACATCCCGTCCGGGGCAAGGGCGACGGAGCCCATCTGCACCTGCTGCTTCAGACCGGCCACGCGCACCTCGAAGAACTCGTCCAGATTGGAGCTGACGATGCAGAGGAACTTGAGGCGCTCAAGCAGAGGATTCTCCTTGTCGAGGGCCTGATCGAGCACCCGCTGGTTGAACTCCAGCCAGCTCAATCCCCTGTTGATGAAATGAGAAGCGCTCCAAGTTTCCATGAGCCCCCTATCGTGCGATGTCTGCCGTCAGGGTCAAGGGGAGAAGTGTTACGTCGCCGTCATGGAAGGCCGCCAGTCGAGAGACGAGGGTCGCGGGCCAGAAGAGAAAAACCATGAAGTCCATGAAGAGAAGTAGCGACAAGGGAAGCCCTCGACATCTTTATCCCCTCTTCGTGCTCTTCATGGTAGCTTCTTCAGACATGGACGACTTTTGGAAGACCTGGCAGCCGACGATGAGGGCTTCCCTCTGTTTTGTGAGGCAGGGGGGGCTGATCCTGATGATCCGGAAGAAGCGGGGGCTTGGTGCGGGTAAGATCAATGGACCCGGCGGACGACTCGAGCCGGGTGAAACGGCACTCGAGGCCGCGATCCGCGAGACCGAGGAGGAGCTGGGAGTCACCCCCCTGAACCTCTCCCAACGCGGAGAACTTCACTTTCAGTTCGTGGACGGGGAGCGCCTGGCCCTCCACTGCTCCGTCTTCACCGCGGACGGGTGCGCGGGCGATCCGGTCGAAACCGAGGAGGCGATCCCACACTGGATGGAGCCCTCGGCGATCCCCTATCACGACATGTGGGCCGATGACATCCACTGGCTGCCGGGGATGCTCGAAGGGAAGAGATTCCGAGGGTTCTTCCACTTTGATGAGGAGAAGATGCTCTCCCATCACATCGATTGGGATTAGAAGGCTTGGAATTTCTTGTCTAAAAGGAGATAGCCACAAAAAGCACAAGAGGCACAAAAAGAGGTGGCAGGGAATCTCTGTTCGATATCCCCGTTCTGAATTAGCAACTCAACCCGATCCCTGAACGAGTATCCTGTTTCGAAATCCTTTTATTCCTGTGCTTTTTGTGCCT
>JBEAOJ010000242.1:0-5784 GCA_041164985.1 Verrucomicrobiota bacterium
GCACAAGAGGCACAAGAGGGAGGAAGGGATCACCAGATAATTTCGTGGTGAGGTGTTTCGGCAGAGTGTTGGAGTGATCACTCTTTCAGGGGATGGAGCCCAGTCGGATAGATGCTATTTAACCTGTTCCTCTTGTGCCTCTTGTGGCTATGACTCAACTTAAGTTGCTCTAGATATTTGTTCGTGATGCTTATTCGGCCGATTTATCAGGCTGAATCTTAGCCAGCACGGGGGCAAGCGAGGGATCAGCCTTCAAGAGAAGATCGCGGCGGATTTTCCGATTTTCCTGTCGGGCCGCGATACGGGCCTCCTTGGTCTGAGCCTCCTTCACGGCTTCTCGGGAAGCAACCAACTGGGGATCATTCTTGATCTGTTTCATGGCCGCCTTGAGTTGCTGGCGTTCAGCATCGGTGAGATTTGCCAGATTCTTCCTGACATGGCCACCGTGGCCTGAGGTAGGACTGCAGGCGGGGGTTGGGTTGGGCGTAGTGCTCTGGGCCATGAGCGGCATCACGCCCAAGAGGGGAATCATCAGGAGGGTGGCGAGTGGTGTTGTTTTCATCATTGAGGGAAACACCGCCCCGATTCAAAAGTTGCAGAATATTTCAACGCCCGGGCGTGAAGCCGTAAGCGTTAAAAGTGGAAAAGCTACAACGTCAGAGCGTTTTTGATTCGAATGTAGACAAAGGATTTGCGGATGCCATGAGGTGGTGGGCAAGAAGCAAGCGAAGGGGCTGTAGTCATCGCGCTACAGCCCGAGCGATGCGACACAGCACAACGCCTCATGCCGCCGTCAAAGAATGTCTAGAGATGAGGCAAAACCGCTCTAGAAGGGGGATACCCTTCCAACTTCTTGCCCTACAATTCCTCGGGCGTGCCAAGCAGTCCCGCCACCCGCTGGAGCAGTCGTCCTGCGGCACCTCCGTCGAGAACCCGATGGTCGAAGCTGAGCGTGAACTGCGCCTCGGTGACCGGGACGAAGGCCTTCTTTTCGGGATCCCAAGAGGGGGTGATGCGGCCTGCTCCCATGCCGAGCAGGAGTGTCTGCTCGGGAAGCGGGATCGGGGTGGCCATGGTCAGGCCGAAGACGCCGTAATTCGTGATCGTGGCGATCGAGCCGCCCGTATCCGAACCGGGGAGGCGGCGCGCACGGGCCAACTCGACCAAGCGGTTGTAACGCTCGACGAGATCGGCCAGCGGAAATTGTTCGGCATGACGGATCACCGGGACAAGAACTCCGTCCTCGGCCTCCACGGCGAAGCCGATATCGATCGATCGGGGATGGATCAAGCGGTCGCCGATGAGCCGTCCCGCGGTGGCCGGCATCTCGGAAAGCCCCATGGCAAGGGCGCGAAGGGCATAGAGGGCAGGACCCGCCTTGATGGTCTGACGCTTGCGATGGGCAAGGAGCGTGTCGAGTTGGACGGGCAGCACGACGGTGGCGAGCGGACGGGTCCAACTGCGGCGCATCGCGTCGGCGACGGCCACGCGCATCGAGGAGGCGGGGGAAATCGTGTTGCGCTCCAAGTCCTGCATGAAGCGTTCCAGATCGTCGATCGTGACGCGCCCTCCGGCTCCGCTTCCAGCGACGCCGGCGAGATCCGCGGCATGGAGCCCGAGTTCCGCCATCCGCGCCTTCATGCGCGGGGAGAGGAAGCTGGCCCCGCCCGCATGGGCCGGAACAGGAAGACCGCTGACCGTGGGCTCGACAGCCTTCTTAGCGGGCTTGGAAGAGTCAACCGGGGATGCGCCGGAAGCCTTGCCCCGCTTCGGCTTCTCGACCGGTGGAGGGGGTGCATCGTGGAGACCGAGTCGCTCGGCATCCTCGTCGCTGATTTCCAGATAACCGAGCGTGGCTCCCACCGCGTAGCTCTCGCCGGTCACGGCCGTGAGTTCGTGAAGAATGCCGCCGCAGGGAGCGGTGACGCCCATCACGGCCTTGTTGGTCTCCACCTCGAGGATATCCGTGTCGGCCTCCACGCGGTCCCCGACGGCGAAAGCCGCGCGCACGATGGTCGCCTCGGCGATGGACTCGCCGAGTTGCGGCATGATGATCGGCAGGAGATTCTTGGAATCGGGTGAAGGGAACATGGCGAGGGAGCGTGTTGGGAAATCGCGGGATTAAAGTTCCAGGAGTTGACGGAGGGAGTTGGCGACGGAAGAGGCGGTGGGCCGGTGCGTTCCCCAAAGAGCGGGATGATAGGGCACCGGGGTTTCCTTGGCATTTAGTCGCTGCGGCGGCGCGTCGAGCAACCCGAATCCCTCGGTGGCGACACGCGAGATGACCTCGGCGGCGACACCTCCCCAGGGCCATGACTCCCCGACCACGAGAAGCCTTCCAGTCCGGGCGACGGAGGCCAGGATCGTGTCGGTGTCGATCGGCCTGACCGTGCGGAGATCGACCACCTCGATGTCGTATCCGTCCTGGGAGAGTTCCTCTGCGGCGGCTACGGCCTCGTGCACCATGGCACCGTAGGCGACCACGGTGGCATCCCTGCCGGGACGCGTGATCCGTGCCTTTCCAAAGGGGAGTGCCTCACCGGGAAGCCTCTCCGACTTGAGGTGGTAGTAGAGGAACTTGTGCTCGCAGAAGATGACGGGATCGTCGAGGGCAACCGCCTCGAGCAACATCGTGTAGGCATCCTCCACGGTCGCCGGCGTCATCACGACGATGCCCGGATAGTGTGCGTAGATCGCCTCCATGCTCTGGCTGTGGAAGGGGCCGCTCCCGGGGGTGCCGCCGCTCGGAAGACGGACGACGATCGGGCAGGGTGTGCCGGTGCGGTAGTGGAGTGTCGCGGCCTGATTGACGATCTGGTTGAAGCCGCAGGTCGAGAAATCGGCGAACTGCATCTCGACAATCGGGCGCATTCCCTCGACAGCCGCCCCGATGGCAAGCCCGACCATGGCATCCTCGCTGATCGGAGCGTCGAGGACGCGTCCGGGAAATTCCTTGGCAAGGTTCTTGGTCGCCTTGAAGGCACCGCCGAAGCCGCCGATATCCTGACCGTAGATGAAGACCCGGGGATCCTCGGCAAGTGCCTTCTGCTGGGCGAGGCGGATCGCCTCAAGGTAGGTGATGGAGGAGTTGCTCATCGCACCTCCTCCCCGTTCCTTCCAAGAGCCGAGAAAGCATTCCAATCCTCCTCAGAGGGATCCGGCGCAGGCTCGCGAAGCACCTTGGAGGCGGTCTCCTCGACCTCCTTCTCCACGGCGGCATGCCAGTCGGCGGCTTCCTTGGCGGTGAGCCATCCGTGTTCCTGCAGCGACTCGCGGGCGATCTCCAGGCAATCGCGTCCGAGCGGGGACTTTTTCAGCGCTGCAGGAATGTAGGAGGCGTCGTCATGCTCCCCGTGACCGACGAGTCGCAGGAGATCCGCCACGACCAACTGGGGCCCCTTGCCCGCACGGGCGGCTGCCACGGCTTCACCGAGCACCGTGAGGCAGTCGACCAGATCGTTACCGACGGCGCGGCGCCCGGTCACCCCGTAGCCCTCGGCCCGGGCCATCAGGTCGCCGCAGGCAAACTGGCGGTCGTTCGGCGTCGAGTAGGAGAACTGGTTGTTGGCAACGACCACGACAAGCGGCAACTTCTCGACGGCCGCCATGTTCATCCCCTCGTGAAAGCTGCCCGTGGAGGTCCCTCCCTCGCCGATGCAAGTCGCACCGACAGCCCCCGTCTCACCGCGGAAACGTTTCGCCATGAGTCCGCCGCAGACGGTGGAGACCATCGCTCCGAGATGGCTGATCATCGCGTGGTATCCCTCGGAGGGCCGCCCCCGGTGGATGTTGCCGTCGCGCCCGCGCATCGGACCAAGCGAGGAACCGAGATAGGTGCGGAGGGTGTCGAGGATCGAGTCGCCGAAGGCAAGGCGTCCGGCCTGGTCGCGGATCAGCGGGGCGTAGACATCACCGCGTCGCAGATGGACGCCCAGGGCGACGCTGAGGGCCTCCTGGCCGCGTCCCAAGAAAACGCCGCCGACGATCTTTCCTGAGCGGTAGAGCGCGGCGAGCTTCTCCTCGAGCAGTCGTGCCTCGAGCATCGTGCGGTAGGCGCGGCGGGCCAACTCCTTGGAAACGGGTGCACCCGGAATCCCGAGAGTGCCCTTTCCCTTGGTCGCGGCGGGAGTGGCTTTCTTCTTCCCTCCCTTCGCCCCTTTTGCATCGGGGGCGGCGGTGGAGCTCTTGGTCATCTCCAAAAGCTAGGGAGAGGCGGGAAAAATCGCAAGAAAGCGGTTGCCGGAGGATTCCCTACCGGATCGATTTCCAGAGCAGGATCAGGATCACACCGAGGACCACACAGAGCATGAGGAACTGCATCCTTGCGGCGCGTTGCTCCGGTCGGGTCATCCGCTTGGGTCCGGAGCGTCGGAGCGGTGCGTGGCGCTTGTCACGGGGCCGTCCGAACACATCGTCAGTGGCGGTCAGGACGGCGCGCATGTGGATCATTTCCTGCTGCTTGCGCTGACGCTCGGCGATCTTTTTGGGGAGCTCCTCGAGATCACGCATTTTTTTCGCAGCCATCCGCTCGGCCTCCTCGGCCTGACGGGTGAGCTCCGCCATCTCGCGCTCCAATCGCATGCGATCCTCGTCGAGCGGCTTTCCTACCGGTTTGGCAGAGGGCCGTGAGACGGGCTTGGAGCCTGATTGCTGAGCGCGCCTGCCCGGGGAGGAAAAAAACGCCATGACCGGGATGATGGATTAACGCGGAGCAGTCATCAGGTGCCAGATCCAGACAAGGAGGGCGATCGCGCCCAGGACAACAAGCGGAAGCGTGAAAGCGAGACCGCTGCGGAGCCAGTAGGCGAATCCCTGGTCGCCGAGATCGGAGAACATCGCTCCGCTGTCGATCGGCAGTCCCGACTCCGGATCCGCCACGGGGGCGATCTTGGCGTGGGAGCGGGCGTAGGCGGAGCGGGCCTCGTCCACGGTGCCGAGCGCGCGCGTGAGTTCGCGGGGAAGGTCGCGGCCGTTCCAGCCCTTGGGATCGATCTCCTCGAGATTGCGGAGATGCTCGGCGAAGGAATCCTGGATCGTATTGAGCTGTTCGAGGCGACGCTGGGCCTCCTCGGTCTCGCGCTGGACGAGGATGATGGCGCGTGAGAGCTTGTCGGCGATCTCGTTGCGGCCGCGCTCCAGATCCTCCTGGCGGCGAGTCAACTCCTCGAGGCGCTGCTTCTCCTTCTCGATCTGATCCTGGCGCTGGCGCAGTTGCAGAAGCTCGGACTGGGCCCGCTTGACCTGACTTTGAAGTTCTTCGGCTGATGGTGTCTGCTCGAGATCAAGCAGTTCGTCTTTTTCCTCATGAAAGTCTGACATAACCACTACCCGTAGCGTAGTTGAGCGATTTTGACTTCAAAAATCTTCCATTAGGCGGATTTTTTTAAGGAACCGCTGCGGTTCCCTAGGTGCCTGTTAAGATTAAAATGGCGGGATGGCGCGAGGAGGAGATGAGGTGCCGGAAAAGGCGCGAAAGAGGGAGTGTAGTCACAGCACTACACGACCGAAAGAGCAACGCTGGCCTGCGCCTCAGCAACCCTCGCCTTTAGGGTGCCGTTCTTTTGCCGCCATGCTTTGTTGCCCAAGAGAGACAAGACCGCAAGGGTATTGCCTCTCTTATGCGCCTCGCCTGGCAGCAAAACTCCTGGCACCGCCACCTGCCTGTCAGAGACCTCCGGCAGAGCCGGAGGCTTGGGATAGCGTGAACCGCTCAAAGCGGTTGATTGTTATTTTGTGAGGCGCTTAAAGCGCCATCAGGTTCATCTGTTCGAGGCGTTTGTCTTC